>CALLQM010000056.1 GCA_938014855.1 uncultured Clostridia bacterium
AAGAACGCCCTCTTGTTTTTTCACGATGTAATCTTTTTAATGGTGAGCCGCTTCTGCAATTGCTTTTGTTTCATGAACGGTACAACGTGGATGTTCGGGCGGTGCATAAATGGTATACAATTTTAGTGGCTTTTTGCCAATATTAATAAGATTGTGCCATTTATTTGCGGGAACCATGATTGCGTAGCCGTCGCAAACCTTTTTTTGAAAATCGAGACATTCCTTATAATTCCCCATTTTTACAAGCCCTTCACCGTCTTCGATAAGAATAAACTGGTCAACGTCAGGATGAATTTCTAAACCAATGTCCTCGCCAACACCAATACTCATCAATGTTACTTGCAAATTGTGTCCTGTCCATATTGCGGTGCGAAACGTATTGTTGAATTTTGAAGCTTTTTCAATATTCATAACACAGGGGCATGGTCCGCAATCTGTAAATCTGGTAAACTGTTTATAACACTGTGCCTGGCTTGCTTGTGTGTTTTCGCAGTATGAGCTTGGACATCCTTTATGATACATAATGCTCATTCCCTTCATCGTTTTATAAACATTTTATTCCAATCTAAATAAAAATGTGTTTTTTTGATAAAATGATGGCGAAAAACGATGCGTGATTTGATTGAAAAAGCCATAGCTTTTCGATATAATAAGGTAAGATTGGATAGAAATACAGGAGGAATTTGGATAATGAATGTTTTATTAATCAATGGAAGTCCTCATCAAAACGGCTGTACCTATACAGCTTTAAGTGAAGTTGCAAAAACCTTAACGGAATGCGGGGTAGAGGCGGAAATCGTACAGATTGGTGCAAATGCAATTCGCGGCTGTATCGGCTGTGGCAAATGTAAAGAACGCCATCTTTTTGTTTTTGACGATGACGTTTCCAATGAAATCATTCGCAATGCAGAAACATCGGATGGCATGGTGATTGGTTCACCGGTTTACTATGCATCTGCAAATGGTAATTTGGTTAGCCTTTTAGATCGGATTTTCACAGCAGGCAATGCATTTGCATATAAACCCGCAGCGGCGGTTGCATCCGCCAGACGCGCCGGAACGACCGCTACATTTGATGTAATCAATAAATATTTTACCATTCGTCAAATGCCGATTGTATCATCTTCTTATTGGAATGTCGTTCATGGAAGCACTCCGGATGAGGTTCGGCAAGACTTAGAAGGACTGCAAATCATGCGGAATTTAGGAAGAAACATGGCTTGGCTTCTTAACAGTATTGAAGCAGGGAAACAAAATGGGGTTTCGCTGCCGCAGAATGAATTTAGTAATAAAACCAGTTTTATTCGATAAAAGAGATACGATATACGAGCATACAAAGGGACAGGATTGTTGAATCCTGTCCCTTTGTAAAAACGGGTTCGCATGAAATCATTTTGTTAATTTAAAAAGCTATGCATCCACTTAAAAAATATTGATTGGAGGAAATATAATGAAAACAATTGGATTGATTGGCGGCATGAGTTGGGAGAGTACCGTTACTTATTACCAAATCCTAAATGAAACCATAAAAAAAGAATTAGGTGGTCTGCATTCTGCAAAATGCTTGCTATACAGCGTTGATTTTGCAGAGATTGAGAAGTATCAAGCCGAAGATAATTGGAGCAAAAGCGCGGAAGTTTTAGCCGATGCGGCATCAAACTTAGAAAAAGCCGGTGCGGATTTTATTTTAATTTGTACAAATACAATGCATAAAATTGCACCGCAAATACAAACAAAGATTTCAATTCCGATTTTGCATATTGCAGAAGCTACGGCTGATGAACTTGAACGCAGTCAAATTACAAAAGTGGCACTGCTGGGAACCAGATATACGATGACGCAGGATTTTTATAAATCAAAACTGATCGATAGGGGAATTGATGTATTAATTCCGAATGAAAACGATATCGAAATTGTGCATAATGTGATCTATAAAGAATTATGTGTCGGAACGATTTCCCTGGAATCCAAAAAGGAATTTTTAAGAATCATTGATGATTTATCAGAGCAAGGTGCTCAAGGTGTTATCTTAGGCTGTACAGAGATTGGTCTGCTTATAAAACAGTCTGATACGAAGATCCCGCTTTTTGATACAACCTTTATTCATGCGTCAAAAGCGGCGTTGCTGTCTATTGAAAAATAAATAGGGATAAAATCTTTAGATACGAATACCAAACAGAAAAACCGCTGTTAGACCGGCGTTGGAGAAAGAAAAACGATGGAAAGATTTATTCAGCTTATGGAATATGTCGGAATTTTCTCTTTTGCAGTTTCTGGAAGTATTGTTGCAATTCAGGAGGACTTTGATTTGTTCGGAATTTTCTGCCTTGCAACCGTTACAGCGATGGGTGGAGGGGTACTGCGCGATATTGTCGCAAATATCGGTGTCCCGCTATTTTTTAAAGATTGGACAACCCTTCCTCTTATTTTTGCAGCAACAACACTTTCGTGTATTTTAGGAAATCGGTGGGAATACAATCGTTTATTTGTTGCGTTAGATGCAATGGGGCTCTCAGCGTTTGTTGTATCCTCTGGATTAAAAGCGATCGATGCAAGATATAATTTTATGCTATTTATCTTTGCAACCGCCATAACAGGTGTTGGGGGAGGCATTATGCGTGACATTATCGTCAATCGCAAGCCATCCGTGTTCCAAAGTGATATTTATACAATTGCAGGAATGATTGGAGCAATTCTTCTTTGGCTGCTTTATCCATTGATTGGTATGAAATGGTCTGCTTGTATTGCCCTGCTTGTTATCTTTTTTATCCGTATGGTTTGTTACATAAAACATATCAATCTTCCAATTATAAAATATAGTCAAATCAAGGAAAAAAGCAACGTGTAAAATCAATAAAAAAACCGACTGAACAATAAGCATGTGTTCAGCCGGTTTTCTATGTAATATTGTTTTTATAAACTGTAGCCCATAATAAGCGGCAGCCAAGTTGTAAAGGATGGAATTAAGCTAATAAAAACTAGGACGATAATGTTACAAATAATATAGGGAGCAGCGCCTCTAAAGATATCAAGAATCGGCATGCGGTTAATTTTATTGCACGCATTTAGGCACATTCCCACCGGAGGTGTAACTAACCCAATTGCTAAACCGGTAATAAGTATTGCACCAAACTGTAAAGCGGAAAATCCATAGCTTTGCATAACAGGAAGCATAATGGGTGTTAATAACATAATAGCAGGGGTAACATCAATAAAAGTGCCTATCATCAAGATCAACAAATCAAATATGATTGCTACTGCCCATGTCGGCATGTTAAGTCCCATAAAGAACCCTGCGACGATTTGGGGAACTTTTTGCATGGTAAGAATCCAAGTGAAAATCGTGGTAAATCCAATGATAATCATAACGGAGGCAGATGAAATTAAAGTCTTTTTAAGAGCATTCACGATTCCCTGCCATGTCAATTCGCGATAGACAAAAAAACCGACCAAAACAGCATATAAAACTGCAATTCCTGCACTTTCTGTTGCTGTGCAAATGCCGAACGAAACACAGATAATAATGAATACAGGCATAAGCAAAGCAGGCAGACCTGCAAACATTGCACGTAAAAAATGATCTGATTGGAATTTGGTGCGAGTGGGATGCCATTTTTTTCGATTGCTGATAATAAATACTAAGATAAGCTGTGTTAAACCAATCAAAATTCCGGGAATCGCGCCAGCCATAAACAATGCGCCAATCGATGCACCCGAAATCATAGCATAAACAATCATTGGGGTAGAAGGAGGGATAATCATCCCCATTGTAGAGGATGCAACCGTGATACCGGCAGCCGATGCGGGCGGGTAACCATGATCCTGCATAGATGGAATCAAAATGGAACCCAAAGCAGAGGTATCCGCAACAGAAGAACCGGAAATTCCTCCAAATATCATGGATGCAACAATGTTTACTTCGCCAAGACCACCGTGAAAAGGCTTGACCAACTGAAGGCAGAAATTAATAATACGTTTGGTAATTCCTCCGGTATTCATAAGTTCGCCTGCTAACATAAACAAAGGCATCGCAATCATCAGTTCACTAAACACACCGCTCCAAACGCGTTGAGGAATCATGCTCAGGAACTTGGGAGTATCTAAAGCTAAGTAGCTGATACAGGAAGCGCCGATGGAAAATACCAAAGGAACCCCCAGCAGAGCAAAGAATATTAAAAAAACGAGCAAAACGATCATTGCCATATGCTATGCACCCTTTCGTTCTTTCTGTGGCAAATTTTCTGATGTAAGCACTTTATTTTTTGGTTCAAAGTATGAATCGTCCGCCGTTATGCATTCGATAATTTTGATAATGATACAAATAGAACAGATAATACCACAAACCGGCATAATTCCATACATATAATACATCGGAATTTCAAGTCCCATACTGAGCTGACTGCCGGCCATTAAGGTGTACCCCCATGATTGATAGCTAAACAGGAGTACAACGACCAAAACAATGAGATAGTCTAAGACGCTGATCACTCGTTTGGTTTTTGGTTTAAGCCCATCGTAAAGAATATCAATTACAACGTGTTCATTTTTAAGTACACACAGCCCCATACCCCAAAAAGTGGTAAATGCAAACAAGACAATATTAAACTCTGCAAGACTCTTCCAATTTAGAGAAAAGAAGTAACGCATAATAACTGCAAAAATGATGTTGACAGCTAACAAAGCCATTGCAGCCATACCAATAAAATAATATAGTTTATATATAATTTTTCCAAATTTTTTTAGCGTAATCATGTTGTATCTCCTTCTGACAGCCTAGCTAGCAAGAATGATTTAGGAATAGCGGGGAAAGAACGGTGTTCTTTCCCCACCAACACAAGAGATCCGGAGAAGGATATTAATTAGGCTCCGGCTACAATTGAAAGCAGCTCGTCGAGCTCTGCCTGAGTCAAAATGCCTTCTTTTACACATTCCTGATAAACAGGCTGCATAGCTTCTTTAAACGAATTGATTTCGTCATCAGTCGGTACATAAATTTCACAGCCTGCATCCGCAACGACTTGCCGTGCTTCATTCTGCTTCACGTCAATCAGTTCATCATTAAGATCGCCCATTTCTGTGGCACATTCGCTAATGATAGTTCTATATTCTTCGGGCAGGGAATTCCACCATTCGGCATTCACATAGAACGGATCCGGATGGAACTGATAATTAACTTCGGTGAAGTATTTTTGAACTTCATAGAATTTCATACCGCTGACGTTGACCCATGGGTTTTCCTGACCGTCTGCAACACCGGTTTTTAGGTTCATGTACAAATCAGCGTACGGTACGGATACGGTTGTAGCGCCCAAAGTTTGGAAAGTAAGATCAATCGTCTTCATTCCGTTGGTACGCATTTTTAGACCTTTCAAATCATCTGGGGTTTTGATTGGGTGTTTTCCATTTGAAAACTGACGAAAACCACCTGCGTCACATAGGTTAATAATAACCGTACCTGTTTCGGCTTCGGCTTCCGTACACACTTTTTCGGCAAGGTCACTGGAAAGTAATGCGCTGACTTCCGCACGACTGCTTGCTAAGAAAGGCAGGGTAAACATTAGCAGGCGAGGACTGAAGTCATACTGACCGCCGCGCATACCCTGAATGGTACCGGAAACAACCTGTTCAAGCATTTCTTTTTCGGTACCCAATTGTCCGTCTCCGAAAACATCAACGGTAATGTGCCCATTTGTTTTTTCGCTTACTGTTTCTGCAAAAGTGGTCAAGCTGTCATAACGAGGGTTACCTGCAGGCTGAGCATGCCCAATTGTCATGGTAAATTCGCCCAGCGATGCAAAAGGATCTTCTTCGGATGCGGGTTCCGAACTTTCTGCTGCGCTGTTGGTTTCTGGTGCGGCTTCGTCCTTCTCAGGGGCACTGGAATTGGTGCCGCAAGCAGCTAGACTGAATGCCATTGAAAATGCCATTACAAGTGCTAACATCTTTTTCATAGGTAATTCTCCTCCTAAAATAGATAAACTTTAATCTATTGTTAGCGGAGCGACTGCTCTGCTTACAAACTAAAAGTAAAAAGTGTATACAATTTTTTAAAAAAGTAAAATCAAATTATAAATCCAGTTATAAAATTTAATATGTCGTATTTGAACGAATAAATAAAGAACCATTTATTAGTTTGTATACACATATTAGCAAATGAATACAGAAAAAGCAATTAAAAAAAATCATGTAATTTTTAGATATATTTACTATATTTAATTATAAAACATGGAAATAACAGCTTATAATTCAATTATTATAGATACAAGCTCAAAGATTAGTTCGATTTTTTGTGCTTGTATCCAAATGTATGTTTTGCGTTTTTTTAAGTTGCACAAAATTTGAATACAAACTTTGTATCATCTACTATTCATGAATGTATCTACTTGACACAAATGGTATACATGATTACAATAAGAGTTAGCATTTTAATGTGTATACAAAAAATTAAGAGGATGGTAGCTATGGAAACAGCAAATTCATGTAACGAGATTTATCGCATTTTGTCTGATGAAATTCTAAATTTAACGATCGTCCCTGGAACCATTCTCAATAAGCACAAATTGTGTGATCGATTTTCCGTTTCCCGTACTCCCATACAATGCGTATTACAGCGGCTGCAAGAAAACTCGTTGGTACAAATTCGTCCATACAAAGGAACGATGGTGACTTTATTAGATTTTGACATCATTAATCAAGTGATCTATAACCGTGTAGCATTAGAAACCATGGTTTTAAGGGATTTTACAAAAACTTGTAACCCATTGGATATTGAACAGGTGCGACACGCGCTTAATGAAATGAAACTAATTGGTTCCGGCGAAAACCCCGATTTGTTTCAATTTTATAAAGCAGATATCTTTATGCATGAAATTTGGTTTCAAGCAATGCGAAAAATGTATTTATGGAATTTTTTTGAGAAAACACAAGTGGATTATTATCGATTCAAAATGTTAGATATTTTAGCAAACAATATTTGTGATGTCATTAATGAACACGAGCAAATGTTGGACATAATAGAAACAAAGGAAGTTGATCGGCTAGAGGAATTGATAAAAAAACACTTGTATGGCGGCGTGCGTCGATTGGGACAATCACTTTTTACAAAATACAAGGATTATTTTGTTCAGCACGATTATAATGGAACAGAGATGTCCTTTTAGATTAAAGAAGCGGTCAGTAATGATACTGACCGCTTTTTTAATGTACTGTATTGCTGGAGTTGATACACAAAATAACCGCCGGTTAACCGGCGGTTATAAAATGCAGCTATGTATGGGGAAAATCGTTAATTATTCGTATACCAATTCAGAGATAGATGGATCTTGCAAAGCTTCCGCATTGTACCATTTTGCACCGGTATCGATAATTGGATTTTCTACGGGGACTTCGTTAATGGCATCCACTGCGAGTGAAACTGCGCTATAACCGATTTGATACGGGTCTTGCGTTACAGAACCAAGGAACCAGCCGTTTTCAACAGCCACTCTCTGGGTTTTACCGGCATCAAAACCGATTGCGATAATGTCTTTATATTTGCCGTTTTCTTTGTTAAAGTCATTGCCATCGTTAGAAGCGGCCAAGATTCCGCCTGCACCGTTTTCATTGGAACCGTAAATAGCAACTAAATTATCAATTCCAAGCAGTGCTTCCGCGCCGGTTTTCATATCTGCGGCGGCTGTCGTTGCCGGAACATTTACTGTAATTACTACTTTTGGACTTGCGGCATCTTTTTTATAGTTGTCGTGTCCAACAATTTTTACATTATCGTCTCCAGCAAGATTAACCATTTTGTCGATAAAACCGGATGTTCTCTTAATCAGAGATTCAGAGGTAGCATCTTGAGAAAGAACACCAATTGCAATGGGTGCTTCGGGAGTAGCTTGATCAAATTTTGCTTTAAATTCTTCATTTCCAAATAGCTGCTCTGCCGCAATAGAGGCTGCGGTATAGTTATCGGTAGAGGCTGTTGCATAGATGGAACCTTCGGGTGCATTGGGAACACCGGAGTCAAAACCAACAACCGGAATTCCTTTTGTTTTGCAGTCGTTGAGCTGTTCTTTTACCGATTCGGTATCAAGTGCAGCAAGGCAGATAGCCGCAGGCCCTTTATCCATCGCCGCTTTGAGGATATCGACCTGGATTGCTATCTCGGATTCTGTAGGAGGTCCAGCAAAGGTAATGGTAACATTTAGGTCTTCTGCGGCTTGTTCTGCACCTTTTTTAACTACCTGCCAAAATTGATGCTGAAATCCTTTTGAAACGACTGCGATATAAGCGCCGTCGGATGCATTTTCGGCGGGAGCTTCTTCTTCTGAAGCAGGGGCTTCCTCAGCCGCGGATTCCGCGGGAGCGGGCGCAGGTTCGGAAGATGGTGCCGGCTCAGACGCATTACAGCCT
>CALLQM010000057.1 GCA_938014855.1 uncultured Clostridia bacterium
GGCTCCCAAAGCGATTGCCGCCGCAAAACCGCGCGCATCGGCGATGCCACCTGCCGCAATAACCGGGATCGAAACCGCGTCCGCCACCTGCGGGACCAGCGCCATCGTCGTGAGTTCCCCGATGTGTCCGCCCGATTCGCATCCTTCTGCGACCACCGCATCCGCGCCGGCGCGCTCCATGCGTTTGGCCAGCGCCGCGGATGGGACGACCGGAATGACCTTAATTCCGGCATTTTTCCATAGCTCCATATATTTTCCCGGATTTCCCGCGCCGGTGGTGATCACTTTGACCCCCTGCTCCACACAGATGTGGGCGATCTCATCAGCATAAGGGCTCATCAGCATGATGTTGACGCCGAAGGGGTGATCCGTCTGCGCCTTCACCTGTTTAATCCAGTTTTCCACCACTTCGCCGGGTGCATTGGCCGCGCCAATCAGCCCAAGGCCGCCTGCGGCAGAAACCGCACCCGCCAGTTTTGCATCCGCCACCCAAGCCATACCGCCCTGTACCACCGGATACGTAATGCCCAGAAGTTCCGTCAGCTTTGTTTTTATCATTGTTACGTCCTCCCAACCGGTTTTAGAATTCCCTTGATCTGCTGTTCACCATTCAAAAACTGACGCGCCGTAAGTCAGCCCCGCGCCGAATCCCACCACGCAGATTAGATCCCCGCGCTTCAGTCTGCCGCTTTCCCACAATTCGTCCAGCGCGATCGGGATGCTGGCGGACGAGGTATTTCCGGTGTGATCGATGGTAAGAAATGCTTTTTCCATCGGCAGTCCCAGATTTTTCATTGCCGACTGCACAATGCGGGCATTCGCCTGATGCGGGATGATATAGGCAAGTTCCTGCTCGGAAACTCCCGCTTTCGCACACGCCTTGTGCACCGCCTCCGGCATGATCTTTGTCGCAAACTTATACACTTCCCGCCCGTTCTGCCATAGATGCCCCGGCTCAATATCCGTCGAGACAATGTCATCTGTCTGCTCGGGGTTTTTGGTAAACGGAGAGGGATGCGGGTGGCTCTTGCAGAAAATTAGTCCATACCCGGTTCCTTGGGAACCAAGGCAGGACGCATAGCGCCCCGTTCCTGCCCGCACCACGCATGCGCCCGCCCCATCCCCAAACAGCACGCAGGTGCTCCGGTCTTTAAAATCCGTAAGGCGGGAAAGCATC
>CALLQM010000058.1 GCA_938014855.1 uncultured Clostridia bacterium
TGCTGGTGTGGGCGGAGCTCCGGGCGGCATTGCATACGGACTGAAACGGATCTTTAAAGATTCTGTCCATTGCTTCTTTACAGAGCCAACGTTATGCCCGTCTGTTCTGCTTGGCGTTGCAACCCAGCAGTTTGAAAAGGCAAATGTGCACGATTTCGGCATCTCCGGTATTACAGAGGCGGACGGTTTAGCGTGCGCAAGTCCTTCCGGATTTGTTACCCGTATTATGACAAACCTTTTGTCTGGAGATTTTACAGTAGAAGATAAAAAACTGTACGATTATCTGCGCCTATTATATGCTTCTGAGCAAAAGCAGATCGAACCTTCCAGCTGTGCCGCTTTTATCGGCCCCTGCATGCTGCTAAAGTATGAAGCATCTAGAGAATACTGCAAGAATCACGGTCTCACCGAAGATACTCTTGCAAACGCAATACAGATTGCGTGGGCAACGGGTGGCAGCCTAGTCCCAGAAGCCAGCCGCAAAAAATATCTCGAGACTTATATTAAATAATGAAACAAATAGTTTGGGAGGGAAAATAGTATGAGTTCCAACTTGCTTGTCATAACCGGACTGGTTTTAGCAGTTGTGGTACTGATTATTTGCACCGTCAAGTTTAAGATTCATCCGTTTTTCGCACTGATCGCTACGTCAGTGACCTTTGCCCTCGTATCCGGTATGAACATGGAAAGCATGTTGTCATCCTTTGCGGACGGAATGGGCGGTACGGTTGCTGATATCGGGCTGGTAATTGCCCTTGGTACCGTTACAGGTGCGCTTTTAGAGAAATCCGGCGCGGCAGAAACCATGGCTCAAACGATTCTTAAAATTACCGGAAAAAAACATGCGGCACTTGGGCTTGCAATTACCGGATATTTCGTATCCATTCCAGTGTTTTGCGATTCCGCTTTCGTTCTTCTCAGCCCAATTGCAAAACGAATTTCAAAAGACACAAAAATTTCTATGACCACCATGGCAATTTCTTTGTGTATGGGACTTCACGCAACCCACATGTTTGTTCCACCTACACCGGGACCGCTGGCTGTGGCAGGTATTCTAAACGCAGACCTCGGACAGGTTATTCTTTTTGGAGCGATTGTGTCAATTCCCGTTACCTTGGTAGGCTATTTCGCCTCTTTGGTTGCAGGCAAAAAACATTATTATATTCCAAAAAATGTAGTGGAAGTTAAAGAAAATCAAAAACTTCCAAGTCCTATGATGGCCTTTTTACCCATTCTCACACCTATCGCGCTCATGCTGCTCAAAACAATCGGAAGTATGAGCGCCTGGCCGAATGCTATCATGGGGATCATCGACATACTGGGAACTCCAGCAGTAGCTCTTTTGGTCGGCCTGCTGATTGCAGTGGCCGGTTATCACCAGATCTATCCAAACGATAAAGCTGCATGGGGATTTGATGGTGTCCTGGCTGATGCGCTGCGTACAGCAGGACAGATCGTTCTAATTGTCGGAGCAGGCGGAGCCTTCTCCGGTGTTCTCAAAGCTTCTCCATTGCAGGATATTCTAACGACAACTTTTTCGGGACTTACGATTGGCATTCTGGCTCCCTTCCTC
>CALLQM010000059.1 GCA_938014855.1 uncultured Clostridia bacterium
AGCAATGTTAATAAACAGCGGTGTTGGTAAAGCCTCCATGTGAAATGCAACAATGGCTATATAGAGTCCGGGTATCGTAATCGTAAATAGAAAGCCAAGAATACGGAGCATTCTAGAAAATGATGTGTAGAAAAAACTCAAATAGTAATCTTCATTGCTTTGAAAATTTTCAATAAAAAGATATGGCACAGTTAGGACGTTTGGTGTTCCATCTAAAAAGATAGCGATTCGACCTTCTAACAATTTTCCCACCACAATATCCGGACGTTCTGTATAACCGGTTGTGCGGAATGGCGAATGTGGAGCATCTCGAATTAGTTCGGTTAGATAGTTGTTATCTAATACTGCATCAATATCAATTTTTTTAAGCCGTAAATAAAGTTCATCTAAAATTTCTTTTTTCACAAGACCATCAATATAGCAGACACAAAGGGACGTTTGTGTACGGCGGCCTAGTTCCATAAACTTCATTTTCAGTTCGTTTGTACGAACTCTACGCCGAATTAAAGACAGATTTTGCATAATGGATTCATTAAAACCATCACGCGGACCACTCAGCACTTTTTCGTTATCTGGTTCGGCTATAGATCGAACAGCAAACGATTTTGTATTTAATATAATTGCTTCATTTGCATCTTGTACAAATACAACGGTATCACCATAACAAATTGCTTTTACAATTTCTTCAAAGCTTTTCGTTTTAGCGGATTCATTTGCTTGAATGACACGATCGATTACAATATCAATGAGGTCTTCTCCTGGTTTTATGCAGGACGATAAAATAAGCGGCTTGATAATATTGTCATTGATAATATTGGAGTTAACGACACCATCGCTATAGAAAAGAATAAATTTTACGTTTTTGTTTCGACTATTCTCAATCGATCTAGTTCGAAGGGTGTCCACATCTTTAAACAATGTTTTTACTTTTTCAATATTATGATCAAAAGAGTACGATAACTGTTGATCATTTAATTTGCTGTTTATCTGGTCAACCGCTTTTTCTATCTTTTTTTGCTTGTCATTTTGATGAAATCCAAACATAGAATCTCCTCTTTGTTGTTTTGAATTTATAAAAGTTTACAGATTATAAGGGTAGTATTACCGAAAAATAATGAATTATAATACAAAAAACAAGCGGTGCGGGTTAGCAAAAAGCCAACCCGCACCGCTTGTTTCAATAAATATGTTGTATGTTATGGTCTCAGGAACGTTTGAGTCCAAATGTATTGACCACGTGAGTTTTTCGCAATTCCAACACCGATGTGAGTGAAATTAGAGTTCAGGATATTTGCTCTGTGTCCTTCGGAATTCATCCAAGCATCCATAACGCTTTCTGGAGTAGGCTGACCCATTGCAATGTTTTCTCCTGCGGCTGTATAATTAATGCCGAGGTCTGTAAGCATTTCAAAAGGAGAACCGTAAGTAGGGGATGTGTGGCTGAAGTAGTTTAATCTTGCCATGTCTTCCGATTTCATAGTGGCAACTTTGTCAAGCTCTGCATTTTCTTTTAGTGCAGGCAAACCATAAGCTGCTCTTTCTTCGTTTACAAGCTCAATGACTCTTTTCTGAAATTCACGGTAAGCACTGGTGCTGACTTCATCTTCATCTAATGTAGTCGTTTCAGAGGAACTGCTTTCAGAACTAGACGCCGGTACTTCCTCGATGGGAGCTTCGGAGCTGGAAGCCGGTACTTCTTCAACAGAAGCATCTTCTGAGCTGGATGCAGGCGCTTCTGATGTGCTGTTATCTGCTGGAGTACAGGATTCATCAGCACAGTCATTGCCATCAAAATTGCAATCGGGTGCATCACAGAAGCCATTGTCAAAACCACAAGTAAGAAGTTCGCAAAGCTTAGCGGTGTCACAATTACTAATTACATTAGAAAAGAATACTTTGCCCCATTCCTGAGTTGGAAATGTACAATTATTTGATGTCTTTGAAAAGTTTTTGTTCAGGAGCTGTAGAAATAGAGGTTGATAATTAAATCCTTTTGTTTGATTACTGCCGCTATTCAGATTACGAACAAACTGTGTTGGCTGAGCTTTCCCATTCTGATAAGGACACGTATCGCTTTCTGCTGCCAAAGCCGGGGTAACAGCAAGTGACAGTGTAAGTGCGCAGGAACAAACTGCTATTAGCATTTTTTTCATTTTTTTCTACTCTCTTTCTTTTGTATTACCAGCATATTCTGGCTGTCTTTAATAATAGCAGTGTTAACATTTTTAGGCATTAATTAAAATTAACCAGTGCAGACAATAATTATACTTATTTCCATAAAAAGTAAATTAAATAAAATATAATTTGTCTGCTAAAAAGACGAAAAGCACCAACAAATACCTTTATAATGGGGAATTGTTGAATTTTAAATAAAAATGTATTAAAAAATATCAAAGAATTATCAAAAATTATAAATTACCTTAAAACGCCAATAATATTACTAAAACTATGTATGATAAGAAACAAAATCTTCTGAATTATGAACAAATTTAAACGTATATGTTAACATGCATAAGTTGATTTAAGAAATCTTAAGTTTACCGAAACAAGATTTTTAATTCAGGTAAAACTTTCAAAGTGGTTTCGTAACCGATTTCCATGCATTCCTCCATTCTTCCAAAAGATAAAAGTCCTACATTATCCGGAAGAGAAGGAGTAAGCAACAGTTTTTCTCCCTCCGAATGACAATCCTTTAAGCGGCTGCTCATGATGGAAAGGGAACGAGATACAATTTCTAAAACACTATAATTTTTTGGCACTTTATATTTTTCTGAGATGTCTACAGCAAGTACATTTGATTCTCCTGAAGAAAGCAATAGATTAACTGGAAGAATATCGGTCACGCCTCCGTCAACTAAGCAAAAGTCGCCGATTTGTTTTGGACGAAACACAGTAGGAACAGCAATGCTGGCACGAATGGCTTCAGATAAGGTTACGTTTTTGTACCATTGGATTTTTTCATCCCGAATCATCGTTTTAGGTGTTATGTTTGTAAACACAATCGTGTAACTGCTGTTGATGTCTACAGCAGGAATCACTGTTTTTAAATGTATATCATCCATTTTTTTGCTTTTCGTATAGGTTTTAAAGAACTTTTCGAAGCGATTCCCTTTGATCATTCCGGAAAGAGTGATGGGCCGATGTATAAAAAACTGCACAATTGCTTTAAGCATTCCTGCATAGTCGGGATCAATCAATAGATAACCGGTTTTGGCAAGAGACTGCACAATTGGAATCATTTCATGTGGCGAGACGCCGGAAGCATAGAGTCCAGCAACCACACTTCCGTCACTGGTTCCTGCGATAGAAGAAGGGATTAATCCGTTTTCTTCTAATGCACATAAAACTCCCACATGTGCGGCACCGCGTGCTCCTCCGCCTGCCAGTGCAATTCCAAAAGACATAATATTTCCCCCAATTTCAAATAAATATGTCCTATTATATGCGGAAAATATGAGGTTTGCTCCAAAATGGTTTAAAAGCACGATCAGCATGCCATATAGCATTACACTTTTAAGACGCAATTTAAAAATCTGTTTTGAAAAGAATCAAACGAAATCACTCTTCTATATACGAGTACTTTCGTAAAAAGCCCCGGACTTTGTACGA
>CALLQM010000060.1 GCA_938014855.1 uncultured Clostridia bacterium
AAGCGTTTACAGCTTCGGTCGGATCGCCCTTTTCATCCAATGTGATCAGTTCGATCTGCTTGCCGCCGATTCCGCCGTTTTCATTAATTTCATCAATTCCCAGCTTAATGCCGTTCGAGGCAGCAATTCCAGAGGTGGAAACTTCGCCTGTAAGCGGAGCAAGACAGCCGATTTTAATCGTTTCCCCGGAAGCTGTTTCGGCTTCGGAAGCTGCCTGAGACGATGATGTTCCTGTTTTGGCACCACATCCGGCAACCGCGGCTGCAGAAATGACTGCGCCAAGTGCCATTGCAAACATCTTTTTCATAATTCTTTTTTCCTCCTAAATTCAGCGAATGTGTACTCTTGTGCGTTAAGCTTTAAGTTAACACTTTAAAGTATTCATACGCTTTTACAAAGTATATTGCAATTTGAACGTAAAATCCATTGATTTTTTCGCCAAGGTTATCTACATAATTCTTTCCAGTTTTATCACTATTTATAAATATTTGACGGTTTTTTCGGCAGTATACTTATTTATATCCTTATTTTTGGTGATTTTCCCGCATATTAAACATTTAATTGGGCATGCAGAATAATAATATTTTTAGTCTTTCACTTGCTTTTGAAAGTTCTTGCACAAAATCTATCTTTTTATAAGATGTTCAACTTCCATTCTAAGCATCCTATTTTTTGCAGTTTCCCCATAAATCGACATTATTTTATAATCATTTTTGCATATAATAACGATTTCCTCAAAATACAATTATTTCCAAAATTAAGTAAATTATGAATGGTTTTGTGCCGTTAACCGCCATTTTTCCGCAGTATACTTGAATTTATCAACGAAACAGGTTGCATAATTTGCTTAAAAATTGGCAATTTTCTTATCATGTAAAGTCTTGTGAAGGGATTGACAAATCGCCTTTGATCCTGCTACAATATAGGATATCTGGTTCCAGGTAATGTATCTCATTTGAAAGTATCTTTGCAGGATTTATGCTGTATTCCTGCACATGACTTCTCACCAGAAACCAGCTTTATTTATTAGGAGGAAAAAAAACAATGAAATCTATAAAAAAACTTTTAGCGCTGACTCTTGCGCTTGCCATGACCGCTTCTTTTGCGGCCTGCGGTGCAAAAAACGAAACCCCGGATGCTTCTTCCGAGGCGGCTTCTGAAAACGCTTCTTCTGAGGCTGCAGCTGAAGAAACATCGGAAGCAGCAGATTCGGACAAGACTTATATCATTGCAACCGATACAACCTTTGCTCCTTTTGAATTTGAGGACGAATCCGGTAATAAAATCGGCATTGACATGGATCTTCTTGCTGCCATCGCTGAAGATCAGGGCTTCAAATATGAAGTGCAGTCCTTGGGCTTTTCCGCAGCAGTTACCGCATTGGAAGCAAAACAGTGCGACGCTGTAATCGCTGGTATGAGCATCACTGACGAACGCAAACAGAAATTTGATTTTTCTGAGCCTTATTTTGATTCCGGCGTTGTAATGGGTGTTGCCGCTGATAATGAGACCGTTAAAAGTTATGAAGATTTGAAAGATCAAAATGTAGCAATCAAAGTTGGTACTGAAGGTGCCGCTTTTGCTGAATCCATTAAAGATCAGTATGGTTTCACTACTACCACATTTGATGATTCTGCAAACATGTACGAAGACGTGAAAGTCGGTAACTCTGCTGCTTGCTTTGAGGACTATCCGGTTCTTGGATACGGCGTTGCTCAGGGCAATGGTCTGAAAATCGTCACCGAGAAAGAACAAGGTTCTTCTTATGGCTTTGCTGTTGCAAAAGGTGAAAACGCTGAATTGATCGAAATGTTCAATGCAGGCCTTAAAAACCTGAAAGACAGCGGAAAATATCAAGAAATCCTTGACACATACATTGCAGAATAAGTATAATTTATCTAAACAGCTATTAATTACGCATTTGGGCTTTCGTCCAAGTGCGTAATTATCCGTTCATCACCCAGCGGCCATGGATGGCGGATGCAGTTCTATTTTCGTCGCTGGAGAAAGGACGGTCTCTGTGGCCTTTTTAGAATTGCTTGTATCTACATTTCCCCGATTTTTGGTGGGTTGGGGGATTACGGTCAAAATCACACTTATTTCGTTGATTTTTTGGATCGTCCTAGGCTTTTTTTCTTGTTGGTTACAAATGGCTCACATTAAAGTAGTTCCGTTTGTGTCTCAAACGGATATTGATATTATTCGTGGTACTCCTGTGCTGGTTCAAGTGTTCTTCATTTATTTTGGAATCACACAGCTGCTAAATATGCGTATGAGTGCGGATATCGCGGGTATTATTACTCTTTCGTTAAACGCAGGCGCTTATCTGTCCGAAATCTTTCGCGGCGGTATTGATGCAGTCAATCCAGGGCAAATGGAGGCTGCACGCAGTTTAGGACTTCCATATGCCCGCGCAATGTCAAAAGTTGTGTTGCCGCAGGCAGTCAAAATTGTGATTCCTTCGATGGTAAACCAATTTATTATTACGTTGAAGGATACTTCAATTATTTCCGTAATTGGTCTGCGCGAGCTGACTCAAACCGGTAAACTGATTGTTGCGGTCAATTTTGAATCATTCAAAATTTGGTCGATTACAGCGATTTATTATTTGGTAACCATTACCATCCTTTCAAAAGTTTCCAAATTGATAGAAAGGAAGATTTCGTATGGCAAAGGTAAGTGTTAAAGACCTACATAAAAGTTTTGGGAAATTGGACGTGCTGTGCGGAATCGACCTCGACGTTCAGGAAGGCGAAGTTGTCTGCTTGATTGGACCGTCGGGTTCCGGTAAAAGTACATTTCTGCGCTGTCTAAATAAGTTGGAGGAACCAACGTCCGGCAAAGTAGTCGTCGATGGATTTGTTCTGACAGATAAAGATTCTAACATCAACAAGATTCGCGAAAATATCGGAATGGTGTTTCTGCAGTTTAATCTGTTTCTACACCTGACTGTTAAAAAAAAATATTATGATGGCTCCCCTTGACCGAAAGAAAATGAACAAAGCCGAGGCGGAAAAAAAGGCTTTGGAATTGCTGGATCGAGTCGGACTTGCGGACAAAGCGAATGCTTACCCGTCTCAGCTGTCCGGTGGTCAGCAGCAGCGTGTTGCGATTGCGCGTGCTCTTGCAATGGAGCCGGATATCATGCTGTTTGACGAACCCACCTCTGCATTGGATCCGGAAATGGTCGGTGAAGTTTTGGCGGTTATGCGTCAGTTAGCAGATGCCGGAATGACCATGGTGGTTGTTACCCATGAAATGGGGTTTGCGCGTGAGGTTGCAGACCGGGTAATCTTTATGGATGGCGGCGTAATCGTAGAGCAGGGAGTACCAAAACAGATTTTCAGTTCTCCAAGAGAACAACGCACCATCAACTTTTTAAATCAGGTACTATAAAACGAATGAAAAACAGGGCGTCGGAATAATCCGACGCCCTGTTTAATTTTCCTTATGAGACAGGAAGAGCCGCAGGCTGAGACAAAATCCCCAAAGCCAAGTCCACACAAGCGGTCAAGGAAAAGACAAAGTCTACACCGTAGGAGGGCGCCATCTGCCGATATTGTTCATGCAGTTCGTTGATCTGCTCATACAGCGCAAGCGAATGGTCAAGTTCTGCCGCATTTGCAATCAAATCCACAGCATGCAGCATCCCGCGCCGACGATATCCATAAAACTGCATTTTTAGTTCATATTTTAAATGTTGGATCTTGCTGCCTTCAAAATATTCTGCATGAGCATAACAGAAAAAGTCTGACATGAAGTGGCAGAGAATCCCGAGCTGTTTACTGAGTTCCTGCTTGCTCATGGACTCCCCTTCCTTGGCAAGATGCTCCGCTTTGCTCATAATCAAATCATAAATATCTTTTTTAAAATGAGATAATTTCAGCAGGCTGGGGGCAATGTCGGGTAAAAAGTTCCATCGAACAAAGGTCGCTTTATCAAGCTCCAAATTTAAATTCTCTTTAAAATAGGAGTAAAGATACCTTCCCATTGTAATATGCGCAAACAAATTCATTAATTCATTTCACCCTACCCTTTTTTGCAATTCGCCGCTTTACCGATTTTTAAAGTTCGGCTTATAGTTTCTCCATTCTGCCGGCAAAGCACATTTCAAAGCACTGAAAAAACGGAAATGTCCATAGCGATATAAAAGCCGCACAGAAAAATAAATCGTCATCATATAAAGAAAAAGATTCACATAAGACAGCATAAGAAAAATGTTCTCAAAACGTTCCACCCAAAAGCCAATGAATCTGCCGTTAAGCATATGCTCTAACACCAACACGTGATTTAGAAACGTCACACATGTCAGACTCAAATAGCTTACAAATAGTCCTTTGCTTCGATGATGCAGACAAGCGATCAGCGAAAAAATAACCGCTGGTATTTGATACCGCTCGTGCATACGAGTCGTAAACATAAAAATGGTCTGAATAAAGAGAAAACTTAATAGCCATGG
>CALLQM010000061.1 GCA_938014855.1 uncultured Clostridia bacterium
GCAGTTCACTTTCACCTTGTGCCGCCAATGCAGCCGCTGCGATCGCAGCACCTCCCCGCAGGTCTGTACAACGCGTGGTGGCACTGTGAAGTTCACGTACCCCATGCACGACCGCGATGCGCCCCTCCACTTTAATGTCGGCGCCCATCCGCTGTAATTCCGGTACATGTTTATAACGACTTTCAAAGATGTTTTCCACAAATATGCTGCTGCCGTCCGCAACGCATGCCGCCGCCATCAGCGGAGACTGTGCATCGGTAGGAAATCCAGGATAAGGCATCGTACGAACATAGCGCAGCGGTTTGAGAGGTCCGTCTGATTGAATTCGGATCTTATCCGGCTGTGCGGTAAGTTGACAGCCCATTTCTTCAAAACACGGAAGTACCGCAGATAAATGCTCGGTACAAACATCGGTCAGCGTGACATCGCCGCCGGTTGCCGCTGCACAAGAAAGATACGTTGCCGCTGCAATTCTGTCCGGAATCACCTGATGTTCAGCCGAGTGCAGGGATGGAACCCCTTCGATGCACAAGCCGCCGTCTTTCGTTGTATTGATTCGTGCACCACAGGCATTTAGAAATGTCGCAAGGTCGGTGATTTCGGGTTCTCGCGCCGCGTTTTGGATAATGGTTTCCCCTTCTGCAAGGGATGCAGCAATCATGATATTTTCAGTCGCTCCCACACTGGGAAACGGGAGAGCAATTTTCGCGCCGTGCAGCCGCTTTTTCACACGGCAATTCAGGTATCCATGGTCTTCCTCAATAGAAACACCTAATTTTTCTAAAGCGGCAAGATGCAAATCAATGGGGCGTGGGCCCAGTTCACAGCCTCCCGGCATGGAAATGCGTGCTTCACCGCATTTGGCGATAATTGCGCCGAGAAATACGATGGACGAACGCATCATTCGCATCAAATCATCCGGGATACAGCAGCAGCAGCCATTGGCTTCCTGCACTACAATGCTGTTCCCTTCCCGTTTGTTCTTTGCGCCGAGGTAACTGAGAATGTTGCATGCAGCATCCACGTCGGTAAGTCTGGGGCAGTTATGTATGACACAATTGCCGGAGAGAAGCGTCGCCGCCATAATTGGCAACACCGAATTTTTTGCACCGTGAATCCGCAGACTCCCTTCCAGTCTGTTTTGTCCTCGAATGAGAAGTTTTTCCATCTTCACGCACCCTTTCAAACGTAACGAGGGCATAAAACCCCCTACACGATTATGGTATGCGTAATGGCAAACAGTGGTTACGCTTTCAAAAGGGACATGATTTGTTGGTAAATTCTCTCATTGGCATCGATTACTGCCATTTTCTGCGCGTTTTTCCCCAGCCTTTTGAGAGCATTGGGATCACTGCAAAGGTGTGCAACCGTTTCGCGCAGCAGTTTAGGGGTCAAATTTTTCTCCTCAATGACCACAGCGGCATCATGATTTTGCAGAACCATTGCATTGTGATACTGGTGATTCTCTGCAACATTTGGTGATGGGATCAAAACAGACGCGGTTCCGCTTGCTTCCAGTTCGGAAAGTGTGATCGCGCCGGAACGCGAAATAACAAGATCTGCCGCCGCCAAACAGTCCGGCATATCGTTGATATAAACGCGAATATCCAAGTTTGGATTGTTCTTTTCCTGCACTCCTGCCTGCTTAAGCATTGCGGGGAACCTGTCCTTTTCGTAATTGCCGGTGGCATGGATATGATAAAAGCCGCCGTGCTCGCTTTCCCAAGCCATTAAACCTGCCACCGCTTCATTGATGCGTCGAGCGCCAAGGCTCCCGCCAAACGATACGATACAGATTTGGTCACCGATTCCAAGCTTTTGGCGGGCTTTTTCGCGATCTGCAAAAATGATCTGCTCTCTGACAGGATTCCCGGTAATAATGTACTCCCTGTTTTTGGGAAGAAACCGCTTGGCTTCTTCCACCGCCAGCAGGATTTTATCGGTCGTCGCCGCAAGCAGTTTTGTGGTAACGCCAGGAAATGCATTGGATTCATGGGTAATGGTCTTATAACCCAGTTTATGCCCTTCACGAAGCACCGGACCACTGACATAGCCGCCGGTGCCGACAATGATATCGGGATTAAATCCTCGAATCATTTTTTTTGCACGTCCCCAAGACAATACAAAACATCCAACCGAACGCAGATTGTATTTGACATTGAACCAGCTGAGCTTGCGCTGAAATCCCATAATTTCAATTGGAGCAAATTCAAATCCGGCGTTCGGAACCAGTTTCGCTTCCATTCCGCGGGGATTGCCCGCAAAAAGGATGCTGCAGTCGGGATGCCGCGCCCTTATGTAGTTTGCCACGGCAATGGCCGGATTGATATGTCCGGCCGTTCCACCGCAGGCAAATAGAATGTTCATATGCATCCTCCCGTTTCTTATTCTTTTTCGATGGAGGTCTGCCGGGATACCGACAAGATAATTCCCATCTGTGCCAACAGCATCAGCAGTGCCGTGCCTCCATAAGAAAAGAAAGGCAGACTGATCCCGGTATTTGGTATCGTGTTGGTCACAACGGCAATATTTAAGATCGTCTGCAAACCGACCTGTGTTGTCAGCCCAATGGCCAACATTGAGCCAAACCGGTCACGACAACGCATCGCGATAACATAACCGCGCCATACCAACAAAACAAAAATCAAAATAATGATCGTCGCGCCGACAAATCCAAGTTCTTCGCACACAATTGAAAAAATAAAGTCGTTCTGAGGTTCTGGCAGATACAAATGCTTTTGACGGGAGTTTCCAATGCCAAGCCCCATCAAACCGCCCGACCCAATCGCGTAAAGGGACTGCAGGGTTTGATATCCTGCACCCAGCGGGTCCAGTTCGGGATGACGCCAGTGCTCAATTCGGGATGCGGCATAAGAGACCACGTTCGGTATCATTACCATAACGACGATGCCGCCTATCAGAAGAATACCGCCGAGCATAAACCATTTTAAGTCTGTGCCGCCGACAAACATCATGACGATACCAATGGTAACAATCAAGATTGTACCCGACAGATGAGGTTCTAGTAGCATCAGCATCGCCACAATCCCCATTAAAATCAAAAACGGCCAAACCCCGTATTTGGGGTCTTTCATTTTATCATGATTAATGGAAATAAGGTGGGCAAATAAAATAACGATGGCTAGTTTTGCAAGTTCAGACGGCTGAAACGAAAACGGTCCAAGCGGCAGCCAGCGGTTGAAGTCTTCTCGAGTATGAACAAATAACACCAAGATCAGCAAAAACACAGATCCTATATAGGCAAGCAGCGCAAACCGATGCAGGATGTGATAGTCGATTCTTGAGATAACCAGCATGATCGGGACTCCGACAATGGCAAACATGAGCTGGCGTGTAATGTAATAAAAGCTGTTGCCGTTTTCATGGTAATAGGAATACGCATAGCTCGCCGAGAACAGCATGATCAGTCCGATGGCAAGCAGCAATAGCACCAAGATCAAAAAGGTAAGATCCATTCCGCCTTTTTCCATCGCAACACGTTTTTTCGGAGCAGTCCGCCCCTGTGCCGCATTTTTCGGCCGTGCAATATCCATTGGCAGCGCCCCTTTCCTTAATATAATGTGTTGAAAACTGCCGCCTCCGTCTTACATGCGAAGTACGGCCAGTACGGAAAGCAATCCGCCTGCAAGCGTCACAAGCGAAAATACCGTCACGATTTTGATTTCGCTCCACCCGCTCATTTCAAAATGATGATGAATCGGACTCATTTTAAAAATGCGTTTTCCGGTGGATTTAAAACTAATGACCTGCAAGATAACGGAAAAGGCCTCGCACCAATAAATCACGCCTGCAAAAATCAACAGCAGCGGCACACCGATATCAAATGCCAGTGCCACCACCAGACCGCCTAAAAACAACGAGCCGGTATCGCCCATAAATACTTTTGCCGGGTAAAAGTTCCAAACCAAAAACCCAAGGCATCCGCCGGCAAGCGCGCACGCCATGATGCTGGTATGCGCAAAGCGAAGCATGCCGGATATCACTAAAAATGTGAGGGCATAAACAAACGTGACCGAAGATGCAAGCCCATCGATTCCATCCGTGAGATTAACAGCATTGACAAATCCGGTAATAATAATCATAGCTAGAACATAATAAAACAGTCCTAAGTCAAGCTGACCATAAAATGGGATTGTGATTTCGGTTGTCACATCGCCGGAAAGATAGAGCATCGACAGATAAAAGACGCCTACCACCAGCTGCATCAAATATTTTTGGCGGGCAGTCAGCCCAAGATTACGCTTTTTGACTACTTTAATATAGTCATCCAAAAACCCGATAGCCGCAAATGCGAGCGCCATCATGATGCCCGCAAAGAAACGCAGGTTGCTGCGTCTGTCTGCTATGACGGCCGGATTTGAAACCGCAATTGCGGTATAGCCAGCCACAACAGCTATTGTTACACCAATAATAAACATTATCCCTCCCATTGTGGGAGTTCCTTGTTTCTTTTTATGCCAGGACGGACCAATATCTAAAATTGTCTGTCCGAATTTTAAACGATGCAAAAACGGGATCATAACGATGCCCAGCAAAGCGGTTACGCCGAATGCAATCAGCGTAGTCAGTATCAAAGCGATGTTGTCCATTTCTTTTTTCTCTCCTAACAGGCGCAGTCAATATTGAATTATCGGACGGGCGATTCCTGTCCGCTCTCGTACAGGCCCTGCAAAACCTGCTCTAAATGCATTCCGCGGCTGGCTTTAAACCAAACCACATCTCCCGGGCATAAAAAATCTTTGAGTGCTTTTACCAAAGATTCACAATCCGTATAAACTTGGGATTTTCCTCCGGCTGATTCTGCCCCTTGATAATAATATCGTGCCATATCGCCATAAGCAAACAAAAAATCGATTCCTTTTTGCGTGGAAAATATTCCCACATCGGTGTGAGCCTGCGATGCGATATCGCCCAGTTCAAACATATCACCCAGCACTGCAATCCGTCTGCCGCCGCAAGGATAGGAGGACAGCGTGGAAAGAGCCGCTTTCATCGAATCGGGCGATGCATTATAGCAGTCTTCCACCACGGTATAGCCGCCGAATGACACGATTTTTTGACGCATTCCCGACGGCACGTACTGTTTGAGCGCCTGTGCACATTGATCCATTGGAATTCCCAATGCTGTACCAACCGCACAAGCGGCAAGCGCATTCAGCACATTATGACGTCCGACACATGGAATCGTGACGGCTGTCTGTTTATTGTGATAACACAAATTAAAAGAGGTTTCTGTCAAATTTTCATGAATCTGTTCCGCCCGAAACATGCAGGCAGGATTATCAATTCCATAAAACTGAACGTTGAGACGAGGAATCTTTACATTGCGCAAAAGATCATTGTCGCCGCACAGAATCAGCGGAGCGCCATCCGGCAGAACATCAGCTAACTCGAGTTTCGCTTTTAGAATGTTTTCCCGCGAACCCAGCAGCTCCATATGGGATACACCGATGTTGGTGATAACACCAATCTGCGGCTGTGCAACCTCGGCAAGTGCTCGGATTTCGCCCAGTCCCTGCATGCCCATTTCGATGACCGCCGCCTCGTAAGACGGGTCAAGCTGAAATAAGGTTTTTGGCAGTCCAATCTCATTATTGAGATTCCCCTGCGTTTTTAGTGTGCGAAATCCTGCGGATACTACGTCCGCAATCATATCTTTCGTAGTGGTTTTGCCCACACTGCCGGTGATGCCGACACAATGAATGAAAAATTTGGAACGATAAAGCCGCCCAATCGCCATAAGCGCATCCTGTGTATTGTTGACATATAAAATTTTGTCGGTGCCGTAATCCCGTTTTTCCTGTGCAATTGCAAATGCCGCACCTTGTTTGATGGCATCCGCAACATAATCGTGTCCATTGAACCGCTCGCCAACCAGCGCAACAAACAGACATCCCTGCGGGATCGTTCGTGAATCGGTAGAAAGTTGAGTAATTTCGCCCGAAAAGCTGTCGGCGGAGCCGACAGCCTGTGCGATTTCCTCAATCGTCAGTTTTTCCATGGAACCCTCCAAAGGTGAATGGTCACCTTATTGTTTGTTTTTAATGCGGGACAAAATGTCTGCGACCACCTGTTTTTCATCAAAGCAGATGGTTTC
>CALLQM010000062.1 GCA_938014855.1 uncultured Clostridia bacterium
GTTGCCGGTTGTAAGATATTCTGCGGCGTTTTCTACAAAAACAGGCAGACTGCTTATAATGTGCGTGCAATGATGCAAAAGGCCGGTTATCCGTTCTAAATCAAATTTCAAACATTTATTACCGCCTTTAAGATTCTGCCGTTTGTTTTGATTATTGGAATTGGATTATTCCATATGAGAGGCGAATTGGTGCTGAGTCCTGCACCAATGACAACTGCCGCAACGACTGGAATTGCAGCTTTGCTGGCGGGTGTTTCCGCAACGACTTGGTCATTTGACGGGATGGGCGCCGCATGCTACATGTCCGGCGAAATCAAAGACCCGCATAAGAACATGCCGCGTGGTTTGATTATTACGGCGTTTGTTGTTTTGGGACTATATGTCGGTCTTACATTTGTTGCATCCGGAATTCTGCCGATTGATGAACTTGCTGCATCCGATGCACCAATTGCCTTGGTTGCTTCCAAGCTTCCTGTAATTGGAAATGTTGCCGGTACAATCACCGCGATTATGGCAATTATCGTTATTATCGGTTCACTTTCAAGCTGCATTATGTTCCAGCCGCGTATCGAATACGCTATGGCGAAAGATGGGCTGTTCTTTAAATCCTTCGCAAAGATTCATCCAAAATATGAAACACCGTATTTTTCAATCATCGTGCAGTGCGCTGTTGCAATCGTTCTGATTTTTGCGACTTCGCTCTCCGATTTGCTCGGATATTTCACATTGGTTGCGCTCATAAAGAATTTCCTGACGTTTAGCATGATTTTTGTTTTGCGCCGTAAAAAGGGCTATAACCCAACATGGAAAATGCCTTGTGGTTATTTGATGGCAGGTATCGCCATGTTTATGACTGGTACACTGATTGTATCCACGTTTGTTTGGGCTCCGGTAGCAGGTCTAATTTGTGCGGTTATTGCTGTCGGCACAGGGCTTCCTGCATTTTATTTGTGGGATCGTCAAAACAAAAAATCCATCGATACAAAATAATTGTTATAATCTGCGGCTCCTGCAAATTGGGAATCCCCTAAATGCGGGGCTGCACATAAAATTGATCACGGAAAAATAAGTAGACATCTTCCGTGCATACTTGCACCAATAGGTTTGCATATGGTAAAATCAGATTAGCATCTGAACGTTGCAAATGCCGGAGGAGGTCTTTAAACCGTGATTACAGAATATCGCAGCCGCCCGCGAGAAGAAGCGGCGGAACGGATAGAGTGTTATATCATTGAAAACGGGCTTAAAGCACACGATCGGCTTCCATCCGAACGGGATATGTGTCAGAAGTGGTCACTGAATCGATCCACTCTGCGCAGTGCGATTCACAGACTGACTGCAGAAGGTGTCGTATACAGTAAAGTTGGTTCCGGCACTTTTGTTGCACCTGCAAAGTTTGAACGCTATCTACAAGATGCTGAGGCAGACGGTTTTGGCAAAATGGTTGAAGGTACCGGCAGAACGCTTACAACACGCATGATAAGTGCTCGCATTTGTGAAGCAAACAAAGAGCTTTCTCGAAACATGCATGTTGTGTTGGGGCATCGGCTTTTTGAAACCGTTCGCTTACGTTGTTTGGACGGAATTCCGGTTCTTTTGAATACCTCCTATATTGACGCAGATCGTGCACCGGGAATCGAACAATTCGATTTTTCTGTGCAATCCTTATATAGTACATTAAAGCAAAGGTACGGAATCACGATTTGCGGCGGTGAGGAAAAGGTCAACGTGACCTATACGGATAAAGAAGAATCGGAACTTCTCAATATGCAGGAGGGCATGCCGGTCTTTTATCAGTCCGGCGTGGTTTTCGATCAAGACAGGGTTCCGGTCGAGTATTTTAAAGCCATTGTTCGGTCTGAATACATTCGTTTTGTCAGCATTCTGACAACGGATAAGCCGAAAGATTGATAGACGCTTTTTTCCGTAAAAGGAGATCAGCATGGCTAAATTGGCGGCGGTTGGCGACAACTGCATGGACGTTTATGAAAACATCGGAAAATCTTATCCCGGCGGAAATCCGGTCAATGTGTCCGTATATTTTGTGCGTTTGGGCGGACAGGCTTCCTACACGGGAGCGGTCGGCACCGACAAATACGGCCGCTTGATGGCGGATGCAATCAACGGGAAAGGTGTCGACACATCGCATATCAAGTTTCTGCCCGGAAACACTGCAATTACGCATGTAGAGCTGATTGACGGGGAACGTGTTTTCGGCGATTACGAAGAAGGCGTTTTGGCCGATATGCAGTTGGACGATTCCGATTATGACTTTTTATGTTCCCACGACATGGTTGTGACCGGGTTGTGGGGAAATGTTCACGATAATCTTGCGGAAATTCACTCCCGTGGCGTTCCGGTTGCGTTCGACGCGGCTACCAGACCGGATGATCCTGTGGTGGATATCGCGATTAAAAGTGTGGACTATTTATTTTTTGCTTCAGATGACGGGGATACTCCCGCTTTGCGTGATCGCATGAAAGAGCTGTATGCGCGCGGTCCTAAGCTTGTAATCTGCACGCTTGGTGACAAGGGCAGCGTTGCATACGACGGCAAAGATTATACGGTCGGCGGCATCGTTCCATGCAATGTAGTAGATACGATGGGTGCTGGCGACAGTTACATAGCAGGCTTTTTATATGGAATCCTGCAAAAGAAATCTTTGCCCGAATGTATGCATATGGGCGCGGCAAACAGCAGCGTAACGCTTGGCTATAACGGAGCGTGGTAAATTCCCCGATAAGGAGGAATTTTGTTGTCTAACGAGCGCGAAATCAATTATCAGTCACCTATTTATCTGCAGCTGCGCGAGGTCATAAGGACAAAAATCGAGGATGGCGACTATCTGCCCGGTACAGCCATTCCATCGGAAAATGAGCTGGCCGAAACGTATGGAATCAATCGGCTTACAGTGCGCAACGCGGTGGATGCATTGGTCAAAGAAGGATTGCTTCGGCGTGTTCAGGGAAAAGGCGTTTATGTAGTAGGAAATAAAATCGAGCGCGATTTGGAAACGTTAGGCGGATTTACGCAAACGATGCTTCAAAAAAACGCGCGGCCTTCCACAAAGATTTTAATGAAAGTCCGAAGGCCTGCGGGGATCAAATTTGCGCATATTTTTTCCATTCCTGCCGAAGAGCAGATTTACTATATTAAACGTTTGGACCTTGCAAACGCAGAGCCGATATCGCTGGAGGAAATCTTTCTTCCATGCAGTTTGGTGCCTGAGCTGGAAAGCATAGACCTTTCGGTGTTCAGTCTATATGAGGTCTATGATTTTTATGGAATACAGTTGGAGCATGCACGGCAGACCCTTGATCTTGCAGAACTTGAGACCAGTGATGCGAGGATGCTTGGGATTGAGCCATCAACTGCGACACTGCTGTTTTCCTGTACCAGTTACGACTATTCCGGACGTGTAATTGAGTATACGCGTTCGTATACACGAGGCGACAAGTGCAACTTTACCGTACATTTTCATAAATAAGCAAAGAGGGGCGGAATTTTCCGCCCCTCTTTTTTTAAGGAGAATATGATGGGAACGTTTACAGGAGATTTTTATTCCGAAAGTCTGCGTATGACGACGCAGTTAAACGTGATTTTTCCGGATGTTTCAAATGATGTAACACCGGTAGTCAATGGAGAACCGTCTGTACTTTATCTTCTGCACGGGCTTGCGGCCAATGCCGGAGAATGGACGCGGTTTTCAAAAATTGAATATTACGCCAAAAAATATAACTTAATTGTGATTATGCCGGAAGTCCAGAGGAGTTTTTATATCAACGCCGCTTATGGTCTTCCCTATTTTACATATGTGGCAGAAGAACTTCCGAAAATTTGCAAAACATGGTTTCACCTGCCCGATTCGCGCGAAAAGACGTTTATTGCAGGCGAAAGCATGGGCGGCTATGGTGCGGCAAAATGTATGCTCTGCCATCCTGAGCAGTATGCCGCCGCCGGGGTGCTGTCCGGCGTTTTGGATTTTCCACGCATCGCGGCTGATATTGCAGAGGAGCGGTGGAGCGACGTTTCTCCGCAGGAACTATTTGCAATTTTAGGCTCCGACATGCAGGTGCGCGAGGAAGATGATGTTCTTAAGCTTGTTGAGAAAGCTGCCAAACAGCCGAACCGTCCGCGCCTCATTCAAATTTGCGGAACAGATGATTTTCTATATGAAGACAATCAAACTTTTCGTGAGACTGCGCAGAAAGCAGGTTACGGGCATACCTATCTTGAATGGCAGGGCGATCATGAATGGCCGTTTTGGGATGTGGCAATCCAGCGCGCAATCCAGTTCTTTTATGGAATGGATCTAAACAATACGCCGATTTATTAAAGACGCATCTTGGCAATGAAAGGAAGAAAATACGAATGGATTTCGTTGGAACGTTTGCCGCACTGATTCCCCCAATCATTGCAATTATTCTGGCGCTTCTGACCAAAGAAGTTTACATCAGTTTATTTGTTGGCATTACGGTTGGTGCAATGCTGTATTCCAACTTTGGATTTATGGCTACGGTAGAAACCATTTTCACGGTTATGAAAGAAAAACTCGGCGATTCATGGAATATCAGCATCTTAATTTTTGTTGTGTTTCTTGGAATCATTGTATGTCTCATGACAAAGGCGGGCGGAAGTGCGGCCTATGGTAAATGGGCGGCCAGTAAAATAAAAAGCCGAAAAGGCGCAATGCTCGCAACGTTCACGCTTGGCCTGCTTATTTTTGTCGACGATGCATTTAACTGCCTGACAGTGGGCAGTGTGATGCGTCCGGTAACGGATAAATATAAAATCAGCCGTGCAAAGTTAGCGTATATTATTGATGCAACAGCCGCTCCGGTATGTATTATTGCTCCCATTTCCAGTTGGGCGGCGGCTGTGGCAGGCTATACCTCGGGGGATGGGTTTTCCCTGTTTTTAAAAACAATCCCCTATAACCTTTACGCATGGCTTTCCATTGTAATGGTGCTGTTTTTATCTTTCAGCGGAATTGATTTTGGCCCGATGGCCGCTTGTGAACGATTTGCTTTCAATGGTCAAAATGGCGCTTGTTCCACAAAACAGGAAAGCGAAAAGGTTTCCAATAGGGGCACCGTTTTGGATTTGATTTTACCAATTGCAGTTCTCATTATCAGCTGCATTTTATGTATGGTATACACAGGCGGATTTTTTAGCGGGACATCCTTTATAAAGGCGTTTGCAGACTGTAATGCTGCAACAGGGCTGATGCTTGGATCCTTTTTCGGGCTGATTTTCACCTTTTTACTCTATATTCCCCGCCGGGTGCTTTCATTTCGTGAATTTGCAGACTGCATCCCGCAAGGGCTTCGCATCATGACGCCTGCGATTTTGATTCTTACGCTTGCGTGGACGCTTGGCGGATTCTGCCGCGATTACTTGGATGCGGGTGCATTTGTTGCGCGTGCGCTTTCCGGAAGTGCGGCGGCAGGAGCAATCTTCCCCGCAGTTTTATTTGCGGCGGCACTTGGGCTTGCCTTTGCAACCGGAACCAGCTGGGGCACGTTTGGTATTTTGATTCCGATTGTAACGGCCGTTTATGCCGAGGGACAGAGCCTTTTGGTTATATCCATTTCCGCAATTTTGGCCGGCGCGGTGTGCGGCGACCATATTTCCCCGATTTCAGATACAACCATCATGGCTTCTGCCGGTGCTCAGTGCGACCATGTACTGCATGTGAGTACGCAGATTCCATATGCAATTGTACCGGCGGTTTGCTGTTTGATTGGGTATTTGGCGGCTGGATTTACACAAAATGTTGTGTTAACAATGGGTATTGCACTCGCGCTTTTGGCTATTTTATTATATGCGCTTACCAAAATAACCGGTTTCCGAGCAAAATCAAAAAAGACGGTCTTTCCAACCACGCTGTCTGCATATAAGGATAACCTTTCGCGTTAATCTTTTTAATTGCATGGCAGAACAGCACCTGCCTCCTTGTGGTTTTTTTCTTGCAGGCATGGTATAATAGAAAAGCCGTATTTTGTACATGACGGCTTTACATTTGTACCAATTGGCGATAAAATGGAATCATTCCATCAAAGGGATGTTTCCATTTTTTTATAGAAGGGGGTAGCGTTTTTGCCAATTTACCTGCTTGTCGCAACCACTGTGATGATTGCATGCATCATATTTAATAAAATTTCGAGCAAATTAGGGATTCCGATGCTGCTTGCATTTATTGTGCTGGGAATGTGCTTCGGTTCGGATGGAATTTTTAAAATTCCGTTTGATAATTTTCAGTTTGCGGAACAAATTTGTTCGATTGCGCTTATTTTTATAATGTTTTATGGCGGATTCGGAACAAAATGGAGTGAAGCAAAGCCTGTCGCGGCAATGGCAATTTTACTTTCAACGCTCGGCGTCGTGCTCACTGCCGCAATTACCGGGTTATTCTGTTTCTTTGTTTTAAAAATTGACTTGCTGGAAAGTTTTCTAATTGGTTCAGTCATCAGCTCGACCGATGCGGCTTCGGTGTTTTCGATTCTCCGTTCCAAACAGCTGAATCTTCGGTACAACACCGCCTCGATGCTGGAACTGGAAAGCGGAAGCAACGACCCCTGCTCCTATATGCTGACGGTCATCACGCTCTCCTTAATGGGAGATTCAGCAAATGGCGGCAATTTTGTCTATATGGTGTTTGCACAGATCGTGTATGGTGTCGTGTTTGGGGTAGGAATTGCATTTGCGGCGCTGTTTATTTTAAAACATTTCCGATTTGAGACCAAAGGGTTTGACACCATTTTCGTATTTGCAATTGCGCTTCTTGCCTATGCGGCGCCATTCGCTTTGGGTGGAAATGGATATTTGAGCGTTTACATCGTAGGCATCATTCTCGGAAACCGCCCGATCAAAAACAAGCAGTCGCTGGTACACTTTTTTGATGGCGTGACCGGACTCGTTCAAATGCTGATTTTCTTTTTGCTTGGGCTGCTGGCATTTCCGTCGCGGATGCCGCAAGTGGTGCTGCTCGCGGTAATCATCGCGCTGTTTTTGACCTTTGTTGCACGTCCGGCGGCGGTGTTTGCAATCCTGTCCCCGTTTGGATGCAGATGGAAACAGCAGACGGTGGTGTCGTTTTGTGGACTTCGTGGAGCGGCGTCCATCGTGTTTGCTGTGATGGTGACCGTCAGTCCAGTTCAGACCAACCACGATGTGTTTCATATCGTGTTCTGCATTGTGCTTTTCTCAATTTTGTTCCAAGGGTCGCTTCTGCCGATTGTCTCCAAAAAACTGGATATGATCGATGAACATGCAAACGTCCTCAAAACCTTTAACGACTATACGGAAGAAGTTGCCGTACAGTTTATCCAGTTTACGATGAACGAATCGCATCCGTGGATGGGCAAACAGATTAAGGACATTGTGCTTCCGCCCGAGACACTGCTGGTGTTTTTACAGCGCGGAACCGAAAAGATCACGCCCAATGGAGATACGGTTCTTTGCGCCGGAGATATTTTGGTACTCAGCGCAAAAGCGCCGCGAATCGTTTACGGAATCAGTCTTACGGAACTGCATCTGCAAAGCGGCGACTCATGGCTTGGGAAAAAAGTCGCGTCCATTCATTTGGATACCGACAAACTGATTATCATGATTCAAAGAGGCGGAAAAATCGTGATTCCAAGCGGAGAAACCGTTTTGAAAGAGGACGATGTGTTGGTAATCAACCAATCGGAACATACATAAGGCTGTCAATAACAATAAAAACGCACCCGTTTGCCGATCGGCAAACGGGTGCGTTTCGTTGTTTAAAGATTGACACAGTTGATAGGGTTTCCATCAAGAAAAGAGACTAGATTTTGGACAGCAATGTCCATCAGCCGTTGGTGGTTTTCTTCTATTTAACAAAAATACGGCCGCAAGATTTGGCGAATTTCCCATAGACTTTTGAAAAAGCGGGTGTTATAATATCGCTAGAGCGAAACGTTTCGCTTTGCAAAAATGGGTGAGTTTGGGCAGTAAAAAAGATATCGACAGAAAGAGGGTTTGGCTATGCCACTGACAACATCGGAACAGATGCTTTGCGATGCTCAGCACGGCGGATATGCCGTGGGCGCATTTAATGTGGAAAATATGGAAATGGCGCAGGCGGTTCTTGCGGCCGCACAGGAGCTCAACGCTCCGGTCATCGTACAAACCACACCGGGCACGATCAAATATGCCGGATTGGATATGTATTATGCGAATATTGCTGCGCTTGCAAAAAAAGTTTCGGTTCCGGTAGCGATTCATCTCGACCACGGAAACAGCTTTGAATTAGCGGTGCAGGCAATTCGAGCCGGCTATACATCGCATGAATCGTTTGAACAAAATATAAACCTGACCGGCCGTGTGGTCGCAGTCGCAAAACCGAACGGGATCCCCGTGGAGGCCGAACTTGGAAAAGTGGGCGGAAAAGAGGACGATTTGGATGGCGGAAATCCGGGCTATACCGATCCGCAGGAGGCGCAGGAATTTGTCGAGCGAGCCGGCATAAGCTCGCTTGCGGTTGGCATTGGAACCGCGCATGGCGTGTACAAAGGAACGCCCAAATTGGATATTGACCGCCTGAAAGAAATCCGAAAACGCGTATCGATTCCGCTTGTTTTGCACGGAGCATCTGGCTTGCCGGATTCGGATGTGATAAAATGTATCAAAGAAGGCATCTGCAAGGTGAATTTTGCAACCCAATTGCGCATCGCATTCAGCGCGGGGGTAAAAGAACTGATTGACAAACAACCGGATTCGTTTGACCCAAAAAAATACGGTGCGGAGGGACGCGAACATGTCAAGCAGGCGGTAAAAGACCTCATCAAAGTCTGCGGATGTCAAAATCACGGCTGTTAAGCGGATTGACCGCAAAGCCGGAAACGGAGTATTGGCATCATGGCAACAGTGAAAGATCTTGCAAACCGAACCGGGTTGGGATTGGCGACCATTTCAAAATATCTCAACGGCGGCCATGTGTTGGAACGAAACAAAATTGCAATTGAAAAAGCAATTGAAGAGCTGGATTTTACCGTCAATGAATTCGCCCGCGGGCTGAAAGTGGGGCGTTCCCACACGATTGGCGTCATCATACCGGAACTGAGCAACGTTTTTATTACCTCGATTATTACCGTGGTGGAAGATTTCCTGCGCAAAAAAGGATACGGCGTGATTATTTGTGACTGCCGTACAAATGAAGAACAAGAAGCCGAATCGGTGCGATTTTTAGTAAGCAAAATGGTGGATGGAATCATCAATATGCCGGTTTGCCGCGAAGGTACGCATCTTCAGCCGGCACTTGAAAAAAATATCCCGGTTGTGCTGATCGACCGTATGATCAGCGATTTAAAAGGGCAAGTCAACGCAGTTCTCGTGGATAACGTGCGTGCATCGTCAAGTGCTGTATTGGAACTGATTCAAGCGGGGCATAAACACATCGGCATCATTCTTGGCCCAAAAGATATTTTTACCTCTCAACAACGGCGTTTGGGCTATCAGCAGGCATTTATTGAAAACAATCTGATGCCCGACGAATCGCTTACCGTTTTCAGCGATTACACCGTTCAAGGCGGCTATGAAAGCATGAATCGTCTGCTGGATCGGCCGGACATAAGCGCGGTATTTGTGACCAATTATGAAATGACGTTGGGCGCAATGATTGCCGCCAATGAGCGGGGCATAAAAATTCCGGAACAGCTTTCGTTTATTGGATTTGATAATTTACAGCTTTCTCAAGTGATTCGCCCGAAACTGACCATCGTGACCCAGCCATTAGAGGAAATCGGGAAACAAACAGCCGAAATCCTGCTTGAGCAATTGGTCAAAGAACCGAATCAGCGGAAAACAAAAATCGTAACGCTGTCGGCATCGGTTCAGCTGGGTGAATCGGTACAGAAATACGAATAAAATTGGGGCAGGTGCAATCCCTGCCCTTTCAAAAAACAACAAAGCGAAACGTTTCGCTTAACGGAGGAAGAGCAGATGAAACAATATTTACTGGGGATTGATATCGGAACTTCTGCTTGTAAGGTTGCGCTGTTTTCCCCGAACGGAACCGTCTGCGCACAGGCGAATGGAACGTATGAGGTTTTTTATCCAAAACCGGGCTGGGCGGAACAGAATCCAAACGATTGGTGGGATGCGGTGTGTGGCGCAATTCGGGCAGTGCTGGAGCAGTCGGGCATCCGCCCGCAGCAGATTTGTGCAGTCGGCGTGGATGGGCAAAGCTGGTCGGCCATCCCGCTTGACTCAGACGGAACGGTGCTTTGCAAAACCCCGATTTGGATGGATACCCGCGCGGCGGATATCTGTGACGAGCTCGACCGGCGAATCGGAAAAGAGCGGATTTTTAAAGTCTGCGGCAATCCGCTTCAGCCCGCCTATACCCTGCCAAAAATTCTATGGTATCAAAAGCATCGTCCGGACATGTTTCAGAAAATTGATAAAATCCTGCAGTCGAACAGCTATATTGTATATCAGCTGACCGGAGCAATCACGCAGGACATTTCCCAAGGATACGGACTGCACTTTTTTGATATGCGACATGGAACTTGGGATGCGGCGCTTTGCAAAGAAATGAGGCTAACGCTCGACATTATGCCGCAGATTGTTCCCTGCCACCAAATTGTGGGGACGGTTACGGAATCTGCCGCGGCACAGAGTGGACT
>CALLQM010000063.1 GCA_938014855.1 uncultured Clostridia bacterium
AATGCAAAAACCATCAGCCTATCTCCTCCACTTCAATTTCCTTTGCATCTTCCAAACGGATGGTCAATTCGTATCCTCGCAGATGCAGTTCTATGGGATCTCCCATGGGAGCTACCTTTCGAACCATGACGTTTGTTTTTGGGGTCAGACCCATGTCCAGCAAATGACGGCGCAGTGCACCTTTGCCTCCCACTTTGACAATCACCGCATTATGTCCGCTTTTCAGTTGGTCAAGTGTCATGCGAAGTACCTCCCTTTCCTATTTTATCAGTGGCTTTTTCCATGTTAGCCACAGCTTACATCTTACCTTTTTTCCTGTTCTTTGTCAATAGAATTTCGCTTTCAATACCGCCTGGAAACGTTACCCAAAATCGTACAAAACCGTACGTTTTTACAAAAACTTTATGACATTTTGATGGTTTTCATTGACTTTTTATGACTATATGCGATACACTAGAAAAAGTATAGTCGGCAATTCCTATGCGGAGGTGCCGGAAGAAAGGAATTGACGAAAAAATGGAATACAAACTGGTTGTCGACAGCTGCTGTGAAATGATTCCGGAAATGCAGGATTTTGATACAGAATCCGCTCCTCTTTCTATAACGCTGGACGGCGTAAACTATACCGATGATGAGAATTTAGATATTGATCACTTTATCTCAGCCATGCGAAAAAGCAAAACGGCTCCAAAATCAGCATGCCCGTCACCGGATACTTTTGCAAAAAAATTCCGTAAGGGAATGAATGTTTTTGCTGTTACACTCTCATCGAAACTCAGCGGCTCTTACAACAGTGCGCTCTTGGGGGCAAAATTAGCGAAAGAAGACTGCCCGGAGCGAAGGATTCACGTGTTTGATTCCCTTTCCGCTTCCGCAGGTGAAATCGCTGTGGTATTAAAAATTAAAGAGTGCATCCAACAAAAAATGGATTTCGATTCGATTGTTAGCACCGTAACCAAATTTATTGATGAAATGAAAACCTTTTTTATACTCGAAACACTGGATACGCTGATTAAAGCAGGCAGAATGAGCAAAATTGTAGGATATGCCGCATCGATGATGTCCCTGCGTCCGATCATGGGCTCGGACAACGGCATGATCAAGCTTGGCGAAAAAGCGCGCGGCTCTGTGCGTGCATTTACTCGTTTGGTGGACATCATTGGAGAAAACTGCACCAACTTTGCAGAACGCACGCTTGTCATCACCCACTGCAACAACGAGCGGCAGGCTCATTTTATTAAATCAGAAGCAATGCGCAGATTCCACTTTAAAGACGTCAAAGTCGCTTCAACCGGAGGAAGCAGTACCATGTATGCCAACGAAGGCGGCGTGGTCATCGCATTTTGAATA
>CALLQM010000064.1 GCA_938014855.1 uncultured Clostridia bacterium
GCACCTGCATCTTATTCATGCGCAAGACCGATGCAGGGATAGAGTACAGCCGCTCGACTAAATACGTGGAATACGAACCAAAGCGAACACTTGCAGGACTTGATGTATATCCGATTGTGGGCATGCGCTGGGAGGAAAAAGTCGGCTCTGCACGCGGAGAGGGCGGCGTGAAGTACCTTGTGCCTAATCAGCTAGAAGTCAATAAAACAGCGGCGCGCAGGGCGATAGCAGTTAAACGTTTTGCATTCCCCGCCTTGGCATATGACAGCCAAAAAATAGCTGATGTGGATAAACTGTCCACAGTTGGCGCAACGATACCAGTTAACAATATAGCAGGCAACCCGATCAACAGTCTCATACAGTATTTAAACCCTGCACCGATATCCAGTGACGCGACAGCTTTACAATCGGAATTAGTTGACCGCACGCGTGAACTAGAGGGCGCATCTGATGCCGCAACCGGACAGATAGACCCGACCAAGGCGTCCGGGGAGGCAATCAAAGCGGCAAGAGACCAAGCGGCAATCCCTCTCAACGAGCAGATAGCGTCCTACAAACAATTCGTCGAGGATATCGCGCTTCTATGGTACAAGCTATGGGTTGTCTACTCACCGCAGGGGCTGCAAGTGGACTATGAGGACGATGGGCAACAAGTTTCGGACGTGATTGATGCGGATGTACTCCAGGGCTTAGACATTGACATCAAGATAGATGTTTCACCCGTCGACCCGTACAGCAAGATAGCACAGCAGATCGCACTTGACCACTTGCTGCAAGCGCAATTTATCACGTTTGAAGAATACGTGAACGCACTGGACGACACTTCTAGCGTGCCTAAAGCGTCCTTGCAGGCAATCCTTAAGGAACGCATGAGCGAAATCCCGCCGGAAGTCATAGAGCAGCTGCAAAGCAATCCGGAACTGCTTGACATGGTAATGCAGATCGTAGCACAGGCACAGGCAGAACAAGAAATACAAGGAGGTAGTCAAGATGAAATGGTTAGTGATACCACCGGAATGGTATAAAAGAAAGGTTGTGTTTGCATGAAATTTCTTAAATGGGTTTGTTGGTACATAACAGAGTTTGCAAAATTTACAGGACAACCCCGAATATGCCACGTCAAAGAAAGCGTTTCGGCGGCGCGCTTTATGCGCCGATGGGAAGATATGACTTGTAAGCAGCGCGAAGCGTGGTATTTAAGCGGCGAGGGGAGGATTTTGAAAATATGAAATGTCCATCGTGCGGGCTTGAAGATGGGGTATGGGTTGACCATGTAGAGCGCAAAGAAGTCGATGGAATCACGACCGAGACGCTTTACTATGCCTGCCGGAATCCCAATTGCTCAAATTACGGAAAAGCATTTTCTGCCACAGGGCAGGAATCAGAAGCACAAATTAAGGAGGGCAAATAATATATTGTCCTTAATGCCTAAAAGAAAAATGTGGAGCATGGAAAAACGGGCAGTGTGGCTATTACGATAACAATGGCAAAAAATTCGCAAGCCGATAGCGCAAACATGGCAATACATGGGGGTACAAATGGACGAAGAAATTTTAAACTCTGTAGACGCAGAGCAGGAGCAAGTCGTGGATG
>CALLQM010000065.1 GCA_938014855.1 uncultured Clostridia bacterium
CATGCGTGCGGCAATCTTGGCTGGGTCCTGCTGGTACTGCTCCAAAAAAGTGCGCTGGGTTTCTAGGTACGCGTCAAAAAGATGCTCCAGATGCCGGTCTGTTTTGACTATAGACTCCACCAGATTATCTACCTGCCGTTTAATTTCCGGCGAATGAAATGCATACACGTTTTTGCCTTTGTACTCTTTTAAGGCGGCAGACAAATCCAAAAGCTGATCGCAGACTTCTTTGGGCGGGCGGTAGCTTTGCTTGCCGATATCCCGCAGCAGTTCCTCTAATCTTGCTTCCAGCTGACCGCGCTGATCCGTCCGCACCTCTTTAAGATAGTGGACATCGCCCTCAAAAATTTCATTGAAAAACAAACTCTTGAGTTTCGTGCTGGCATACTGCATATCCTTGACCACACCCTCACGAGAATCGGTGCTGTAAAAATACAGATGCAGGTGAGGATGGTGGTCTTTGTCATGGTACGCCGCGTTCACCACAAGATTTTTCGGATCAATGTTATAAAGTTTCGCGAGTTCCATGGATTTTGCGGTAACAAGATTCCGCCAAGCGCTGCGGTTATCATAACCGGTGCGTTCTGCGTCCGCACGCTCTAGTGAAATGATGTGCGACCACATAATGCTGTCCTGATGTTCCCGCAGTTTTTCTTGTTCCAGTGAAATGTCCGCATCCCCATCCAGAGTAAATAATCCATGTTTTTGATTCGGTGCTTTCTCCACAGATTTTCGGTATGCGATGTATTTAATGTATCCCTCTGCCTGAAATGACTTTTCTCCATCCTCCCAATGGAGAATTTGTTCGTCCTGTAACTTCTCATGTTCGTTCACTTTTTTCCGGTACTGTTCGGGTGTAAGATTGATGGTTCTGCCGTTTCGAAAAGTGACTTGAATCGACGTGTAATGATCGTCTTTTGCAAGCAGATCCACGGAACTTGCCTCTACGGTGGAGCCATCTTCCATGACAGCCAGCTGCGCTTCAATCTTATTGCCGGCATAATACAGCGCATTCATCATATGCTGAACATTCTTGATGTAGCCGCTTTTGACAATGATTTTTGCCGGCATT
>CALLQM010000066.1 GCA_938014855.1 uncultured Clostridia bacterium
CAAGAGATAAAATTATAGAGATTAAAGTAATTGAAGTAAATTCAATAATACAGTCAATAGAAGCAGTTATATTAAAGGATCGTGATCATATGCAGATAAAAAGAAAATATATTTATATCTTTCTAGGTATCTGGGCTTTAACGACGATACTTTATTTTACGTTGTGTAAAATTGCTTCGGAACAGGCGATGCTGATTTTTAATAAAGCGATGTCAACGCAAAAGGTACTTAGAGGTTCTGTGACCCTAGAAACTCTTGATGCCGATATTTGGGGACGGGTAGAATTTAAAAATTTGGTTTGGCTGGATACGAAAGGGCAACCTGTTATTCATGTGCCACAGGGACGGTTTAAAGTACGGCCGCTGGATATTATTACCGGGAGTATCGATACGGAAACGTTAAAGTATCTGGAGCTGGATAATGCATTGTTTGCAGTGCGCTTTAACAATAAAATGCAACTGGATATTTTTGAGCAAGAACATGCACAGAAATCTATAGAGTATGCTGAATGGGAAGCGGAAAGACTTAACACTACTCTAGCACAAGAAACCAATGGCGCACTACCCCAAAAAACTTGGGAAAAGCGTGCTAACGAGCAGCATATGCGGCGTGAGCTTAATTTAACCTTGGAAGGCAAGAGGCTGAATCTGCAGGTGCTTTTTAATCACTGTACGCTAACAGCAGGGTATAAAAACGTTATTTTGTGCTGAACGATGTTAATGCCAGAATGAATATTGATACTAAGAAGCAACTTGATATTGATTTTAGCACAGGAAAATTTGGCGGAACAATGGTCGGTGATGGCATGGAAATAAGAGGATCTATTAATTTGAAACCGCAGATTCCTCAGTATAATCTGCATTTAAATTTAGATAATGTTTTGCCTTCCTCCTTGGGAATAGCAGATATCAAAGACACAGTTTCAATAATGGCAGCTGTTACAGGGTTACTGCCCAGTCCGGTTATTGATGGTTATCTTGATTTTGAGGAATTAAATATTCCCGGGCTACATTTTTCTAAAGTTAAAGGTGATTTACATTATGAAGATGCTCTACTGCGGTTTACCAATGTTACCGGTAATGTTTTTGGTGGCAAAGTTGAAGCTTTTGGTGATTATCATCTAGATGCTAGATATTACAATATTGATGCTAGAGGTCATGACCTTATTGGCGGTATTGCCGCACGCAATAGCAAAATAAAATGTAAAGTTGAACTGCAATTTAATATTAGCTCCAAGGGAGATCCTAAAACTGCGCTTACCTACGGCAGTTTTAAATCAGGAAAAGGTTCGTATTATATTATTCCTTTCGAAAGTATCAGCGGTAAATTTTCCAATCGCAATAAGCATTTAGAATTTAAGGATGTTGTCATTGAAACGAAAATGGGTAGTATCAGTACTAAGGCTTTCCATATTGTTGATGGGAAATTGAGCATTGGTGATATTTATCTTGAAGAACCGGAAAACGGAGAAACGATTAAAATAAACTAAGATTACAATTTAAAGTAAAGAGTATTTTTTACTGCAAATATATTTTTTAGGTTAGTTGTAAAATGAATTTGAACAGTTAATCAAAAAACAAAAATCCATAGTGA
>CALLQM010000067.1 GCA_938014855.1 uncultured Clostridia bacterium
GACTGCACGCCGTTCAACAGCTGTTACACCGGACGGGATGCAGATTATTACACGGGGACGCGCAAAAATCGAGTTGTTGAAAACCTTTTTGATGAAGATTTGAAGCATAGATGCTGTGATGTCAAAATCAGCGATAACGCCGTCCTTCAGCGGACGAACGGCAACAATACTGCCGGGAGTACGGCCGATGACTTCCTTGGCCTCCTTACCGACATAGCGAACGGTATCCGTACGCGTATCCACCGCCACGACCGACGGCTCACGCATAATGATCCCTTTTCCTTTCATAAAGACTAAGGTATTCGCCGTACCCAAGTCTATTCCAATATCTTTTAAAAACATTTATTGCGTCCCCCTTATTACATTTCAAAATGCCACATGATCCTGTCTATTATAACCTGTGTCGAATAATAGGACAACACATATTTTGTAAATAACCTAATAATTGTGGTGGTTTTATTTGTTAACATTTCCAAGTATTTCATACAATCGATTCACAGGCAGTCCCATGACATTAAAATAGTCTCCTTTTATGCCTTTGACAAACCGTGCTCCATATCCTTGAATTCCATATGCTCCGGCTTTGTCAAACGGTTCCTCGGTGGTAAGATACCAGTCGATTTCTGCATCGCTCAGCGACGCAAACTCTACTTCTGTACAACAGGAAAATGTTTGGCTGCTGCCCTTTTCACACAGCGCAACCCCGGTGTAGACCTGATGAATGCGTCCGGAGAGCTTTTTCAGCATTTCTTTCGCCTGTTCCTCTCCGCTGGGCTTTCCAATAATAGCCCCGTCCAATACAACAACCGTATCCGCACCGATTACCAGCGCATCCGGATGCTGGTCTGCCACTGACTGTGCTTTGCGTTCAGCAAGCATTTCCACAGCTTTAGACGGCTCAATCCCGTCCGGCAGAGACTCGTCCGCATCCGAAACGCAGACGTCGTAGTCGTTTACCAACAGCCGCAGAAGTTCTTGTCTGCGGGGGGATCCGGATGCTAATATGACTTGATTCATCTTGTTCTCCTGTTCACCGTAAGAATTTGATTTCGCGTGTTCGGACATCAGCGTCCGGTGGAACCAAAACCGCCGTTTCCCCGCGCGGTATCGTCCAGTTCTTCACACAGCTCAATCGAAGGTGTATGTACCGGCATCAGCACCAGCTGAGCGATTCGATCCGCAGGGTTCACGGTGAAAGCGGTATTGGAATGGTTAAACAGCCCAACCAGCACTTCCCCGCGATAGTCGCTGTCGATGACTCCGACGCAGTTGGCCGGAACAATGCCGGATTTGATGCCCAGCCCACTGCGTGCAAAGACAAATCCGGCATATCCGGTTTCAATCTGCAAAGCCAAACCGGTCGGGATGCTGACCGTCTGCCCGGGCTGAATCGTCACCGAAGTTTCGATTGCGGCACAAAGATCAAAGCCGGCACTTCCGGCTGTGGCATTTCGCGGAATCTGCGCGCCATCGCGCATCCGTTTTATTTTTAGCATATCATACTCCTAAAAAATAGTTTTATAAAGCAGTCCTCGCGTGAACTCACGGCCAAATTCGCCGCCCTCCTGATAAAGGCGGAAAATGCGTTCACATTCCTGCGGCTGTTCAATGGTAAAGTTCAGTGTAATGAAGTCCAGCTGTTTGAGTTCTCCCAGCCGATCTCCCATATAAAGCGGAATCGGGTTTAGGATTTCACAGCATCCATAGGAACAGTTGGTATAAAACCGATTGCCCTTGCGGTCGGTAATAAAGTTTTCGCCCGCTTTGCAGTTTGCACAGCCGGCCGAAACGCGCACCGGACAGGTGCGAACCAACATCAGCGGCAGTTTTCCGTAAGCGGCAACACCCAGCGGGATTTTAGAAATCATCCGTTTTACCGTATCCAAATTGAGTTCAAACGAAACATGCAGATCGCTGACTCCAAGTTTTGAGAGCACTTGTATTGCATAAGCATTCGTCACATTAAAATATGGCTCACCATGTACTTGAAACTGCGTATGCGATGCGATTTCAAGCGTTCCAAGATTGCCCGCCGAAACATGCCGGATTCCGTTATTCCAAAGGATATCCAGTTGTTTATGAAGCTGTTTTTGCCCCGAAAACAGCATACGGGGAAGCCCTGCACACAGTTTCTCTGCATAATCAGGTGTTCCTTTTTCACATAATTTAATCAGTTCCGGAATCGGCAGTGTAATCAGCTCAGCTTCTTCATACATAATCGGGGTGATCTGAGCGGCTTTATAAGCGCGTACCCTGATTTTCGGGAGCAGTGCACGGCGCCCGGCCGCGGGTGTTCCCATTTTCGCGGGATCAAATGAAATTCTGTGCGGCTTACCGCGCAGTTCGCTGAGCTGATCCAACGCTTCCCGGCGCATGGCATTCAGCGACGATACCGGAAGCATCAGCCCTTCGGATAAATCGCAGTCGATGTTCTGCACCCGATACGGCGTACCGCCCGTTTTGGAAAGCCCTGCTTTTACCCGCTGTTCATCGGTTGGCTTATGGAGCGCAACTTGCGGAATATCCCCATGTACAGCGGCACGATTGCCGTCGCAGTCCGTCACAGTCAGCACGGCCGGTTGATCGGCATGCATTTCAAACGAAAAAGAAACGGGAACTTTTTGCACTCGTTTACGTGGATCGGTATATAGGGTTTCCAATTTTCCCAACACGCCGGACGTTGCTTTTACATCCTCTTTTTGACGAATACCAAACATGTCTATCGTGCGGTTTCCCGTAAAATACCCTTCCGTAAACCCGGATCTCGAGAATACAGCACGAAGCGACTCCAAGTCTACCGGTTCACCTTCGCGGGCATTGCGGCATGCGGTCACAGCCGCCGCGACATATTCCGGACGTTTCATCCGTCCTTCTATTTTGACAGACGTCACACCGATCTCTTTGAGTTCATCAATTCGTGCAATCAAACTCATATCTTTTAACGAAAGCGCATGGTCGGTTGAGATGCTTTCAAAATCCAAACGGCAGGGCTGTGCACAAAGCCCCCTGTTTCCACTGCGCTGACCCAAAACGGAAGACATATAGCACTGGCCGGATACACACATACAGAGTGCTCCATGTATAAATACTTCCACTTCCAGCGACGTTTCCTGCACAATTTTTCGAATTTCTTCTTTTGAGCATTCACGCGCAAGGACAACTCGACTAAAGCCCAGTTTTTCCAGCATTTTTGCACCCTCCACATTGTGGATGGTCATTTGCGTGGATGCGTTGAGTTTCAAATCGGGACAGCACCGCCGCAGAACTGCCGCAACTCCCAAATCCTGCACAATTGCAGCATCCACTCCTGCCTCACAGGCACAGGATGCGGCGCGCAGAAGCTCACCGATTTCATTTTCAAGTACAACTGTATTGAGCGTTAGATATACCTTTGTTCCGTGAATATGACAGCGCCGAACGGTTTGTGCCAGATTTTCACTGGTAAAATTTTCAGCATTTCGCCTTGCGTTGAGTGTTTCAATTCCGAGGTATACCGCATCGGCGCCACAGCAAAGTGCTGCTTCCAGCGCCTGTGTACTTCCTGCGGGCGCTAGAATTTCGAGTGACTTATTCATTGTTTACCCTTTCTTGTCCAATGGGGCTAATTGTTCTGTTCGCTTTCGCCAAGCTGGCGGCGCAAATGGGCATTTTCGCGCTTTACTTCGTCCAGTTCGATGCGGGCTTTCGCGGCATCTTCCAAATATTCGGAAATTTGATTGCGCATTCTGTCCGCATTTTCTTCACTGCGTTTATAAGCGTCTACATAATTCATAGCACAAAGGACCATAACATCATTAAATGAAATATTGGAGTTTTTCTCTAAGATTCCCTTAATCTGCTCATCCAATTCCTGAGCGAGCCCCAAGACATAATCCTCGGGCTCCATCGTGGCAATGAAATAGTGTACCCCATTTATTGTGATTTTTACGCGATTTTGTTGGTTCATGTTAGCTTTCCTCCATAAATTCGACATTGCATACAATGAAATCTATTATAATACCCTGCCGGGACATCAGCTAATACTCATTATAATACATTTTTGTGTTTGATTAAAGAGGGAACCCCAAAATTCGTGCAAGTTACCGTTTAATTCATAATCCCACAAGTTCCCTTTCCAAGCCGATCATTGCTTGCACGTGTTCTGCGTCATGAGTATAATAGCAGTAAGGGGCATCCAAAGAATTCCACTTCAATTTTTGTATAACAGCAGGCTTACCGAGAAGAACTGTTTAAACAGGAGGCAACCTATGAATACAAAACAATCTTATTCAAAAGAAAAGCTGAAAGCACTCATTCTTCGTACATTCAAAAACGATATGCTGATTAACCCCGAAAACGCATCCGATGAAGCATATTACGAAGCGCTCTGCCGTGTGATTCGGGATATTCTCAGCGAAAAGCTGCAAGTATTCAGTGCACATAACAACGCTCGTGCGGAAAAAAAAGTATATTACCTCAGCATGGAATTTTTAATGGGACGTTCCTTAAAAAATAGTCTTTACAATTTAAATATTCAGGACGCCATGACACAGGCGCTCAAAGATTTCGATGTGGATATCGAAAAAATGTACGCGCTGGAGCCGGACGCAGGTTTGGGCAACGGAGGGCTGGGAAGGCTGGCCGCCTGCTATATGGACGCAATGGCAACCGAAGAACTGCCCGCTATGGGATATTCCATCCTATACGAATACGGTATTTTTAAACAGCGCATTATTGACGGCTGGCAGACCGAAACGCCGGATTACTGGCTTCCGGGAGGAAATGTATGGCTCAAAGTCAAACCCGACCGCACCGTTCCGATTCGCTTCGGCGGACATATTGAGGAAGGCTGGGAAAGCGGTCACCATTGGATGAATCATGTAGACTATCAGACCGTCTACGCCGTTCCCCACGATATGTATGTTCCCGGGTTCCAATGCGATGGAGTTGCCGTTCTTCGGCTTTGGAAAGCGCGAAGTCCGGGATTTGATATGGAATCTTTTAACCGCGGCGATTACATCAATGCGATGGGTGCCGCATCGGTTTCTGAAGCGATTTCAAAAGTTCTGTATCCAAATGACAACCACATGCAGGGAAAAATGCTGCGCCTGAAACAGCAGTATTTTCTGTGTGCGGCTTCAATTTCCGATATCACGCGCCGCCATATCACCCTTTATGGCACGCTTGATAACTTTGCGGAAAAAAACGCCATCCAGATCAACGATACCCATCCGACCCTTGCAATTCCCGAATTAATGCGTATTCTGTTGGACGACTGCGGGTACAGCTGGGAAAAATCGTGGGATATTGTCACCCGCACATTTGCTTATACCAATCATACGGTCATGTCGGAAGCGCTTGAAAAGTGGAGCGCCGATATTTTCCGTACGCTCCTGCCCCGCATTTATCAAATCATTCAGGAGATCGACCGTCGGTTTTGCGATGAACTTAAATACAAATACCATTACGACCCTTATGTCATCGACCGCATGCGCATCCTTTATGATTTTCAGGTGCGAATGGCAAATTTAGCCGTTATCACCTGTCACAGTGTGAACGGTGTTTCAAAACTGCATTCACAAATCATTAAGGACAGCGTATTTCATGATTATTATATCTTGTACCCATATAAATTTAAAAATGTCACCAACGGAATCGCATCGCGCCGCTGGCTCTATCAGTCCAACCCGGGGCTTACCAAGCTTTTATTTGATACGATTGGGGACGGCTGGCTGAAAGATATGGCTCGGCTTGAGGAGTTCGGCCGCTTTGCCGACGACCATACGGTGCTTGAGCGTTTGGTGCAGGTCAAGCAGGAAAACAAAAAGCGTTTAGCAGATTACGTTTTGGAAACGAGCGGCATTTCGGTCAACATCGATTCCATTTTCGACGTACAGGTCAAACGACTGCATGAATATAAGCGTCAGCACCTCAACGCTCTGCATATCCTTACCGAATATTTATGGATTAAAGAAAACCCAAATGCACCTTTTACGCCAAAAACGTATATTTTCGGAGCCAAAGCCGCTCCCGGCTATTTTTTGGCAAAGCAGATCATCAAATTCATCTGCACACTGCGGGATATGATTGAAAAAGATGAGGCAGTCCGCGAAAAACTGCGCATCGTTTTTCTCGAAAATTACAGCGTCACCCTTTCCGAACTGCTTATGCCTGCGTCTGAGATTTCCGAGCAGATTTCTCTTGCCGGAACCGAGGCGTCGGGAACAGGCAACATGAAGCTGATGCTCAATGGCGCAATTACACTGGGCACACTGGACGGCGCTAATGTGGAAATCGGCGAACGTGTGGGCAGCGATAATATTTTGATTTTTGGCATGACCACGCCGGAAGTCAATGTGCTGAGAGCGCAGGGTTACAATCCCGCCGACTATTATCACCATGACCCTCGTCTGCACCGCGTCATCGATCTGCTTGCTTCCGGAATCGACGGACAGCAGTTCCCCGACATCGCCAATTCTCTGCGGTACAGCGACCCATATATGGTGCTTGCCGATTTTGATGCCTACTGCAAAATTCAAAGCAGAGCATCGGAATTGTATAGCGACACAATCCGCTGGCAGACGATGTCGATTGCCAACATTTCCCGCTCGGGCTATTTCTGCGCAGATCGTTCCATCCATGATTATGCGCGCAATATCTGGGGACTTTATAAATAGCGCCTGTTTTATTTCGCTATTGTTTCATATTGCACAGCTATTTTTAAATGGCTGCTGCAAACCCGATTTTTCTGCGGGCGGGTGCTTTTCACCCGCCCGTTTTTATGGAGTTGATAGTTGTGAATACTCTTCTTTTTGACAGCCGCGACACAAAATTTAAATCACCTTTTGGAGCTGTTCCGGCAGGTACCGATGTTACATTTCGCATCTGCCTGCCAATCGTCTATCAATTTACTGCTCCTGTCCTGCTCATGTTTGAGGCCGATCATTGGGATGCCCCGCAGCGCATCTCGATGACATTTGAAGAAAGTTGCGGAGTCTGCTCGTATTATGTCTGTTCATTCTGTCCACCGAATCCCCAGCTTTATTTTTATCGTTTTGAGATCAGCGGAATTGACGGCAAAAAAGCAGTCAACCGCGGAATGGACGGATTTTCTTATATCAGCCCGCAAGGCGGCGATTTATGGCAGCTTACCGTTTACGATCAAGCCATGCACACTCCGGATTTTTTAAAAAGCGGTGTGATGTATCAAATTTTTCCCGATCGATTCTGCAATTCCGGAACGCCCAAACAAACTGGGTATCCTGACCGGTGGCTTCATGAGGATTGGTATGAGCTTCCCGTTTATCAGCCGGATCATGACGGTCGCATTACCAATTCCGACTATTTTGGAGGCGATCTTGCCGGAATTGCCGCAAAACTGCCTTATCTCAAAAGTCTCGGTGTCACATCGATCTATTTAAATCCAATTTTTGAAGCACACGAAAATCATCGCTACAATACCGCTGACTATAAAAAAATCGACCCTTTATTGGGGAATGAAGAAGATTTTAGCACATTATGCCAAGAAGCCGGCAAACTTGGCATCCATATTATTTTAGACGGTGTGTTTAATCACACCGGTAGTGACAGCGTATATTTTAACAAACTGAAACGCTATGGGGAACATACGGGTGCTTACAACAACCCGAACAGCCCCTACCGAAATTGGTATGATTTTACCGATTATCCGAATTCTTACCGTTCTTGGTGGGGATTCGACACCCTGCCCAATTTAAACGAATCGGAACCGACCTACCGCGATTTTATCTGCGGAGAAAACGGCGTACTCAAAAAATGGCTGAGACTCGGTGCATCGGGTTTTCGATTGGATGTTGCAGATGAACTGCCCGATTTCTTTTTAGATGATATATCTGCCTGCATCAAAGACCACAGCAGGCAGTGTACCGTAATTGGCGAGGTATGGGAAGATGCGTCCACCAAAATCAGCTATGGTATGCGCCGCCGCTATCTTTTGGGGCGTCAGCTTGACTCGGTTATGAACTATCCGTTCAAAGATGCCATCCTGCATTATGTGCGCTATGGCGACTGCAATCGATTATATCTTACCATTATGGCGATTCTTGAACACTATCCCAAACCCGTTTTGGATGTACTGATGAATTCGCTGTCCACACATGACGTGGAACGAGCCATCACCACCCTTGCAGGAGAACCGACAAACGGGAATGGGCGCGATTGGCAGGCACAGCATAACCAGCTCAGCGAAGCCCAGTATCAGCTTGGAAAAAATCTGCTGAAGGTCGCATCGGTGATTCAATACACCCTTCCGGGAATTCCCTGCCTATACTATGGGGATGAAGCTGGACTGTTTGGCTACAAAGACCCATTCAACCGCACCTGTTATCCATGGGGGCGTGAAGATCAAGAACTCCTCGCCTTTTTCCGTGCACTTGGTCAGCTGCGCACTGCCTATCCGAACCTTTCAAGCGCCGTTTTTCGCGCTGTATCCTTTACAACCGACACCATTTCCTATCTGCGTGAATGGGAAAACGGCCGTCTGCTGATTGCAGTGAACCGCACCAACCATCCTTGTGCACCCAATATTCCAATTGATTTTCAGGACGCACACCCGATTTTTGGCACCATCAACAACGGACAGCTTGCACCGTTCGGGTTTGTGATTTTAGGAAAATAATAGTAACTGGTTTTTCTGATGATTTTCTGCTAAGCGGCTACAATACTAATAGACGGATCGATCCGCTTTCATTGAGCGGCTTGCTCAAAAAGAACTTGTAAAGGGGATTTTCTATGCCGCTGGTTGAATTAAAGAATCTTACCAAAATCTACAATTCCGGTGAAAATGAGGTCCGTGCTCTTTCCAATATATCGCTTTGTATTAATGAAGGAGAATTTGTTGCAATTATTGGGCAGTCCGGTTCTGGAAAATCAACGCTTATGAATATGCTCGGCTGTCTGGATCTTCCCGATTCCGGAGAATATCTGCTCGAAGGAGAGAATGTTGCACACATACCTGAAGAAACGCTTGCACACATACGCAACCGCCGTATTGGTTTTATTTTTCAGGGATTCAACCTCATTTCCAGCCTGAACGCGCTGGAAAACGTAGAACTGCCGCTGATGTATCGCGGCATACGCGCAAAAGAGCGTTATCAGCTGGCTTATAATGCGCTCGATCGGGTCGGCATTGCCAACCGCATTAAACATCATCCGTCTCAGCTTTCGGGAGGTCAGCAGCAGCGGGTAGCAATTGCCCGCGCGATTGCCGCAAAGCCGCCTATCCTGCTTGCCGATGAACCGACCGGCAATCTCGATTCGGCATCAGGGTATGAGGTAATGTCCATTTTACAGGATTTACACAAAGAAGGCAAAACTGTCATCCTAATTACACATGATAACAGCATTGCCTCAATGGCAGACCGTATTATTCGCATTGTAGATGGACATATCGTTGAAGACACCGCTTCTTTTAACATGCAGCCATAAAAAAAGCCCCGCGGCATTGCCGCGGGGCTTTTTATGCGAACTTAATTATTCAACATCATACAGCTTGGACAAGCGAACCAAATGAGCATACTTATCTTTCGCAGCCTGTGTTGCTTTTGCAAACAGTTCTTGTGCACGTTCGGGGTTCTGTCTCTGCAGAGAGCTGTAACGAACCTCGTTCGCAAGGAACTCCTGATAATCAGCAGTCGGTTCCTTGGAATCCAGCTGGAACGGATTCTTGCCTTCCAAAGTCTTGCGAGGATCGAAGCGGAAGTTATGCCAGTAGCCAGCCTGTACAGCACGTTTGATTTCGGTTTGGACAATGCCCATACCGCCTCTGATGCCGTGGTTGATGCAGGGAGCGTAAGCAATGATGAGGGACGGGCCATGATAGCTTTCAGCCTCAACAAATGCTTTCAGGCACTGGTTGTAGTCCGCGCCCATAGCGACCTGTGCAACATAGACATAGCCGTAACTCATTGCGATAGCGGCAAGGTCTTTCTGCTTGATTTCTTTACCAGCAGCCGCGAACTGAGCAATTGCACCAGTCGGGGTAGCCTTGGAGGACTGACCGCCTGTGTTGGAGTAAACTTCGGTGTTAAAGACAAGGATATTGATGTCTTCGCCGGATGCGATCACGTGATCCAAGCCGCCGAAGCCGATATCAAATGCCCAGCCGTCGCCGCCGAATACCCAGTTGGATTTCTTAGCCAGGAACTCTTTATCTTTGAGGATTGCTTTGCAGGTCGGGCAGTCAATGCCTTCCAGAGCAGCAATCAGGTTTTTAGAAGCGATTGCATTTGCAGCGCCGTCTTCAATCGAGGACAGGTATGCTTCGCAAGCACTCTTCAGTTCAGAAGAAGCCTTCTCGTCCTTGGAAACTTCCAGAACTTTTGCGATCAGGTGCTGACGCAGGGTTGCCTGAGCCAGATACATACCATAACCAAATTCCGCATTATCTTCAAACAGCGAATTACTCCAAGCTGGTCCTTGGCCACATTCGTTCGTTGTATAAGGCGTCACCGGTGACGAACCACCCCAAATTGATGAACAGCCTGTTGCGTTAGCAATCATCATTCGATCACCAAATAGTTGGGTTGCCAGTTTTGCATACGGAGTTTCACCGCATCCAGCACAAGCACCGGAGTACTCAAGCAGCGGCTGTTTGAACTGGCTGCCCTTGACGGTCGTTTCTTTGAACTTCTGAGCAACTTCGGGTTTTGCATCCAAAGACTGTCCATAAGCGAAAACTTCCTGCTGGTCAAGCTGAGTATCCAATTTTTCCATTGCAAGAGCCTTGTTGCCTTTTTTGCCCGGGCATACGTTTGCGCAGGAACCGCAGCCTGTGCAGTCCAAAGCGGAAATCGTCATCGTGAACTTATAACCAGGCATACCGGTCATAGGTGCAGTCTTGGTTCCTGCCGGAGCTTTTGCAGCTTCTTCATCGGTCATAACAACCGGACGGATAACGGCATGAGGACATACATAAGAGCAGAAGTTGCACTGGATGCAGTTCTCGGGGTTCCAGGACGGAACGTCAACAGCGATGCCGCGTTTTTCATAAGCAGAAGAACCAAGCGGGAAAGTACCATCTTCACGGCCGTTGAACTTCGAAACAGGCAGCTGATCACCGCGCTGTGCATTCGCAGGAATGAGGATGTCGTTGACGAAGTCAACCAAATCCTTGCGGTCGCCGGTTGCTTTTACAACGGTTTCGGTCGTGTCAGCGTTCTTCCAATCAGCCGGAATTTCGACCTTAACGATGGATTTCGCGCCTTCTTCGATCGCGTCATGGTTCATCTTAACGACTTTTTCACCTTTTCTGCCGTAAGACTTCGTAGCTGCATCTTTCATATACTGGATTGCATCCGCTTCCGGGATGATCTGAGCCAGTTTAAAGAATGCAGACTGCAGAACGGTGTTGATGCGGGTTCCCAGACCCAGTTTACGGCCGATTTCGATACCGTCGATCGTGTAGAACTGGATGTTGTGATCCGCAATGAATTTCTTAACTTTTCCAGGGATGCGCTCGTTGAGCTCAGCGCCTGTCCACGGGCAGTTAAGAAGGAAGATACCGCCGTCAACCAAATCTTCGACCATATCATATTTATTGATATAGGAAGGATTATGGCAAGCAACAAAGTTTGCTTTGTTGATGAGGTAGGTGGAGTGAATCGGGGTATGACCAAAACGCAGATGCGAAACGGTAACACCGCCGGATTTCTTGGAGTCATATGCAAAATATGCCTGAGCATACATGTCGGTGTGGTCACCGATGATCTTGATGGAGTTCTTGTTTGCACCAACCGTACCATCCGAGCCAAGACCCCAGAATTTGCAGGCAGTAGTGCCTTCCGGAGCAGTGTTCGGGTTCTGTTTAACTTCCAGAGACAGATTGGTTACGTCATCTTCAATACCGATGGTGAATTCCTTCTTGCCATCAGCAGCAGCGTTGTCATAAACAGCCATGATCTGATCCGGAGTGGTGTCCTTGGAGCCCAAGCCGTAACGGCCGCGGAATACAGGGATATCACCAAACTTAGAATCTTTCAGAGCAGCTACAACGTCGAGGTACAGAGGCTCGCCGTTGGAACCAGGCTCTTTGGTTCTGTCAAGAACAGAAATGGTCTTAACGGAATCCGGAATTGCAGCAAGCAGACGATCAGAAGCAAACGGACGATACAGACGAACTTTGATAAGTCCGGTCTTTTTGCCGTTCTTGTTGAGGAAATCAATGGTCTCATCGATGGTCTCACAAACAGAGCCCATTGCAATGATCACATGGTCTGCATCCGGAGCACCATAGTAATTGAACAAAGCATAGTCTGTACCAATCTTGGCATTGACTTTGCCCATATATTCTTCAACGATTTCCGGAATTGCATCGTAGAATTTGTTGCAAGCTTCACGAGCCTGGAAGAAAATATCCGGGTTCTGAGCAGTACCGCGCAGAACAGGACGCTCCGGGTTGAGCGCATTTCTGCGGAATGCATCGATTGCATCGTGGTCAACCATTTCATCAAGATCTTTGTAATCCCAAACTTCAACCTTCTGAAGTTCATGAGAAGTACGGAATCCATCAAAGAAGCTGACGAACGGAACACGGCCTTTAATTGCAGCGCAGTGAGCAACTGCGGTCAAGTCCATAACTTCCTGAACACTGCTTTCGCAAAGCATTGCGAAACCGGTCTGGCGGCATGCATAAATGTCGGAGTGATCGCCAAAAATGTTCAGCGCATGGGAAGCTACGCAGCGAGCAGAAACGTTGATAACGCCCGGCAGCAGTTCACCAGCCATTTTGTACATGTTCGGGATCATAAGCAGAAGACCCTGAGAAGCGGTGTAAGTGGTGGTCAAAGCACCTGCAGCCAGCGAACCGTGAACGGTACCGGAAGCACCTGCCTCGGACTGCATCTCAACGATTTTTACTTTCTCTCCAAAGATGTTTCTACGATCCTGAGTAGCCCATTCATCGGTAGCTTCCGCCATAACCGAAGACGGGGTGATCGGATAGATCGCAGCCACGTCGGTAAACGCATACGATACATGCGCGGCGGCATGGTTACCGTCCATGGTTTTCATTTGTCTTGCCATGTTATATCTTCCTCCTAATGAAAATTAGTAATACTAATAAATTAGTACGGCAGCACGAGCCTGTCCTGAGAGCGCAGGACGACCCATCTTTGTTAATATTATCATCTTTCCCCCTTAATGTAAATAACGAACGTCATAAAAATTGTGTCAAGATTGTAATTTTTCACGGAAAAGAAGTCTCTGTTTCAATCAAAATTGACAGCGGGACAAAAAACGATTATATTGAAATCATAATGGACAGAAACACCCTTGATTATGCGACATGATAAATATGGAGGAATGAATGAATGGACCCCTACCCCAGTACAATGGCAGTCCTTACTTTGGTTGTTTTAAATGCTCTGCTTACCGCAGGGCGCACAGCGCTGACTATGCTCGCAGATGGTTCGGTGAAAAAAATGGCTTCTTCCCAGAATCCAAAAGAGCAAAAGGTCGCAAAAATGCTGCAAAAACCGGTATCTTTGTTGGAAGGATGTAAACTTGCAGGGTTCACCTGTACTGTGGTAGCATGCCTGCTGTCATGGAAACTGCTGACAGCCGTGTTTCCCATATTGTCCGCAGATTGGTCAAAAAGTGCAGTTGGAATCGGCATTATGCTGTTTGCGTTTCTGTTTACCGTCATGTTTCTCAATATCTTCTGCCTGCTGCTGCCCTATCGCATTGCCTGCCGCTATCCACAGCCTGTGGCGTTTGCGCTTGCAGGATTCTGCCGCATGACCGCATTGCTGTTCCAGCCCTTTGCGGCACTCAATCTTACCATTACTAGGCTGATTGGTCATTTATTTGGGATAAGCGGCGAAAGTGAGCCGGAACAGGCAACCGAAGAAGAAATTCGGATGATGGTGGATGTTGGAAGCGAAAAAGGTGAAATCGAGCAAAGCGAAAAGGATATGATCAACAATATCTTTGAATTTGACGACCGTTCCGTTTCCGAAGTTATGACGCACCGCACAGACATGACCGCGGTTCCGATCAGCGCAACGTTGGATGAAATCACCGATGTTGCAATTGATACCGGCTATTCGCGAATCCCCGTTTATGAAGAAGACATTGATGATATCATAGGCATTCTTTATGTAAAAGATATGCTTTCGCTGATCGGAAAGCATGGCAATGGATTTAACATCTGTAAAAGCATGCGCCGTGTACTCTTTGTTCCCGAAAATATGAGCTGTGTGGACTTGTTCACGCATTTCCGCACAAATAAAGTGCAGGTGGCCATTGCCGTAGACGAATATGGCGGAACCGCCGGCATCGTTTCTATGGAAGACCTGATCGAGACAATTGTTGGCAACATTCAGGATGAATACGACAATGAGGAAGAAATGATTGTCAAGTTGGACGACAATGCATATGAACTGGACGGTGCAGTCTCGATTGAAGAAGTAGAGCACCTGTTTGATACTGTTTTGGATGACGATTCGGATTACGATACAATCGGCGGCCTGCTGACCGAAAAACTGGAACGAATTCCCTTGCCGAATGAACACCCGTCCATTGTGCTGGCAGATGTGGAATTTACCGTAATTTTGGTGGAAGAACGCCATATCGCCCGCATTCGAGCCAAACAAATCAAAAAGGAAACAGCGCAGAAACCGTCGGAACCTTAAATATACAAACAAACGCAAAAACGCTCGTTCCGTTTCCGGAACGAGCGTTTATTGTTTTTATGCAACCCCGCCGTATCGATGCCTTGCCATCTGTAAACCCCGTCGTTTGACAAAGGTGGGTACGTCCTCTCTGACGTTTCATGATCCCTGCGTCCCTAAAAGGGGAGGTCTTCAGTCCGCTGCAGAAGTTAGACTCCCGTTATACAGTTATCGGAGTATTATGGGCAAAGCTGTCGTGTACGGCAGGAAAAAACATAAGCTAATTAAGATTCTTCCTCGTCGTCAACAAAATCAAAATCTTCTTCAAGACGCTCCATAAAAATGCCTGCGACTTGATCAAATTCCGCTTCGTCTTCAATCGCTTCTAAGAATTCTTCGTCGCCGTCCATTACAGACTTCAGCACGACGAGTTCTCCGTCGTCTTCGGAGTCCTCATTGTCATTGGCGGCAACCAACGCAACGTAGCGCTGTTCAGCCAGCTCTAGGGTATCGACAATTTCGAACTCATGTTCATTTCCATCGTCATCGACCAATGTAATCAGATCAGCCGCCATCTCGTTGTCTGCCATACAATTGTTCTCCTTTTTTCTGAGCAATTATCTGCTCTCAAATCGTTCTATAAATGTTTCTTTCGTCGCTGTACTATTATCTTAATCCATCTTTCTAAAAATGTCAATTGTAAATCTAGCTTGTATATTATTGCTAAAATTATGCGTTTTTTAATAAAATTGGTATTGACTTTTTACAGTTTATTTCATATAATAAGAGTGCAGAGAGAAAGTAAAGAAAAAGAACTTTTTAGGAAAGGCGGTGGTTCCCATGTACAACGATTCACCCAGCGATTCTATTGCATCAAGGAGCTCAGCGCCAAGCGGAGCGCTCTAAAAGGATTTATTTTTGGGCTTTTTCTTCGCGGTTATATCCATAAAGTATTATAATGAAAGGGATTAGTTGTAATTCGTTTATGGTTTTCGGTTTTTGACAATGCAATGTTTTGGAGTTGGATATACCCATCCGCGAAAAAAGTCAAACGCAACACGGGTTTTCCGTTTCTATCCAAATCAAGCAAACCGATCAAGGCGTATTAATGAAAGTTTTGTAATGAAAGTTGAAGCATGAATGAATCGCAAAAATCCTAAGTAAATTCGTATTCGTCACAATTATGATTTGTAAACCAACAAAATTACCCACTTGAATTTCGAAAATTGGTATGTATGGCCGAAATAGGCTATGCAAACGGTCTAATGTAACACAACCTTATGAGTCAAATAAAGCGGTGCCGTTATAAACGGTGCCGCTTTTTCGTGTATAATCCGTTAAATTACTATGAACAGTGCGCAGGGCAATTGATTTTACTGAGTTTTATGCTACAATTAGTTGCGTACGCAGGAATTTTTATCTGCGATTGTAAACATATGGAGGTACCTTTATGAAAAAAATCGCCCTGCTTTTCGCGATATTAACGCTGTCCACTCTATTATTTGGATGTGGAAAACAAAATGATGCCGAACCCGCTTCATCGAGTGCATCCTCGTCGGAGTCGGCACAAAGCATGCCGTCAAACGAAGACGAAATCGTTCAGCATAATTTAAAAATTGATGCAGATGACATCAACCTCATTCAAGCGCAGACCCCCGGCCCGGATGCAAAAACCGCAGTCATTAAAACCAGCGTCGGCGATATCAAACTTGTCCTTTACCCCGAGCAGGCGCCAAAAGCTGTTGAAAACTTTCTTGCATTGGCAAAAGAAGGATACTACGACAATCAAACATTTTACGAAGTGCTCCCCAACGTGCGCGTCAGCACCGGTGACCCGGAAGGTACCGGACACAAGGGTGAGAGCAGTTTTGAAGACGGTAAAAAATTTGAAGACGAATATAATCTTAACCTATGGCATTTTAACGGCGCAGTTGCAATGAACAACGGCGGCTCTCCCGACCGCAACGACAGCCGCTTTTATATCATTTCCAATTCTTCTATTTCCAATGACCTTGCAGAAGAAATGCTGGATGCCGCGTTCCCGGAAAAAGTGGTCGACCAATATTTGAAAGTCGGCGGTGTTCCGAACTATGATTTTAAAGATACCGTATTTGCTCAGGTTGTGGAAGGATTGGATGTAGTCGAAAAAATTGCATCTTCCCCGCGCGATGATGCCAATAAACCGAAAGAGGACATCACAATCTTGTCAATTGAAATCGCTGAATAAACAAAACCGTTTAAGCCATACACAAGAATTCTTGTGTATGGCTTTTTTCTTTTACGAAAACATATTTTATAAAAGCAACTTTGAATAATCCCTCCGCAGTGCGGTCAATGCTAACATACAGAATGATGAACGGAGGGCTGCGGTTTTGGAAAAAAGCAAACAAAAATGGAAAATCTTTACCGCTACTTTTTTCTTGGCGGCTGCATTTCTTGCTCTTATCATGACTGGTGCCGTCATGGTCGTTCAGCCCGCTATGCCCGGCGCACGTATGCAGGAAGAACCGCAGGAATACGTTTACAGACCACAAGCGCAGGATACCCTGTCTCTGCTCGTAATCGGCGTAGACAGTGAAAATCATGCGCAGGATTTTTTGCTGCTTCGATTTAATCCGCAGTATGGTCAGGTACCGCTCACTCTGCTGCCTGCTGAAACGGCTGTGACGCTGGATGAGCGTGGAGTCACCTTGGCGCAGGCATACAACTCCGGCGGCGGTGCACAGGCCATAGACGCGCTTTCCCGGCGGCTTGGCGTTGTAATTGATCGATACGCCGCTTTGAACCGCGATATGTTTATCAACATTGCCAATAAAGTCGGAACCGTCGTTTACACCCTGCCTTATGATATTTCCTATAACCGTGATGGGTTTGAGGTGAATCTTGCAGCCGGTGAGCGCCGCTTGGATGGCCAGGACGTAGCCGATTTGTTTGGGTATCCGGATTTTACACATGGAGCCATTGGGAAAAGTGAAGTATTGGGCGGACTTGTCGAAGCCATCATCAATCAAAATTTAGATGCTGCAAGCGAAGATGTCTCCCCCGGCCTGTTTCGTCTTGCGGTCAATCTTGTCCGAACCAATGTGACCTATACCGATTATGAATTGCGCAGACAAGCCGCGGATTTTGTTTCGGATTTAGAACTGCAGGTTGCCGGCAATGTTCCCGTGTCCGGCAGTGTGCTGGAAAGCGGCGCTTTTGAACTTTCGGAGGAATACGTCAATTTGGTTCGTCAATATTTCCAAATCATTGCATAAGCTTTGCTTTTTCGCCAAAATGTGCATTTCTTCAGATTCTTTTGCAAAACCTATTGACATCTAAAAATAATTATGTTAAACTATGTTTCGTCGCTATGAGAGTGATGCAAATCCGCTGGTGTAGCTCAGTTGGTAGAGCAGCTGATTTGTAATCAGCAGGTCGGGGGTTCAAGTCCGTCCACCAGCTCCAGCTAACCTTTTTTCGCATCCTAACAAGCGGCGAACTGAATATGGGAGGGTTCCCGAGTGGCCAAAGGGGGCAGACTGTAAATCTGTTGCAAGTTGCTTCGATGGTTCGAATCCATCTCCTCCCACCAAAATGAAAACCAAAGAGCATGTTTGCTCCTTGGTTTTTTGTGTATATACGGAAGAACTGTGCAAATGTAGAGTTCTTCCGTTTCTTTGTTTTTACAGCTTGTTTTCTATATTTAAGGACAAAATTCATCACAGACCGCAAAATGCAATCGTATATTGCACGCCTTAGGCACAATGAGATTTTTCTGTGCAATAGCAAACATGTGAAAAGAAACATATATTGAAAAGAAAGGAGTTGAAAATATGAGTCAGCAATCTTTTAAACAGATGCCTCAACAACCATCCTGTTGTTGTAATAATAGATTCCCTTTCCCTTGCTGTAACAACTGTTGCGACAAACCTTCTTGCAAAAAAAGCTGTAGCTGCAAAGATGAAATCGCCCAGCTTTTGATGCTGATTAATTCGCTTCAGGTTTCAATATCTGACCCAACATTATCTGAAATTGATTTTTACTCGGATGGGTTTACAATTTCTCCCACAACGGGTAATTTATTATCTATAAATAAAAACTGCGATTTTACCATTGCTCCCGCTGACGAGTCAAATAATATAACATTAGTAACGGAAGCTTTAAAAGCTCTTCAAATCAACTCTGCACTAGAAGAACCCAGCTTATTTACGGTACTGCTTGGCTACCTGGAAGCACTGCCGCCTATCGTTTATAGTTGCAAGTGCAAATCTGAATGCTGCGATAAGTGCGACAAAGACCTGCAAGCTCAGCTGCAGAATCTAGCTATTACTGAATCTTTGGTTAAAATTAATTTCAACAACGCTTTTGTAACTGGAGTTGTTTATCGTATTGACAACTGCATCGCTTATTTGTTAGATAACCTTGAAAGTCCAAACTCCATTTATGCGATTCCGATTTGTCAAATATTTAGTTACCAGCTACAGGATTTATAATATAAAAGGGTGCCCTACAGCGGGCACCCTTTCGCTCTTTTTTCATTTTCTATTTGTGCTTAGAAATTTTTCATGATAAACTTTTAATAGTAAGATCAATAATTAGTTATGGGGGGCTTAAAATGTTAACAATATTTAATAGAAAAGAACTGATTGTGACATTCTCCATGGAAAGACAGGCACAAATTAGAAAAATGCTTTCCATAAATGAGATCGATTATACAATTTCAATCGTAAACAGAAACAGCCCATCCACATTTATCAATACTCGTATGAGGACTGGTCAAAATGCACTTGATTATGTATACATTATTTATGTTCATAAGAACGATTACGATTTAGCAACCGCAATCATCAACGAAACCTATAAAAAATAGTGAAAAAAAGAACCCTCGTTCATTTCGAGAGTTCTTTTTTAATCAAATCGAATTCTATTTTTTATTTTGTTCGGATTGTTTATTCTGCTGCTTGATTTTGTCCAAGTTCGAATTAACAGAGTTGCTTGCATAATTTGAATTTAATGAATTCATGCCGCCGCTCGAGTACGAATTGTTCATACCATACGAGTTGGAACCGCTATACTGCTGATTTGCTTGTTTGGCCTGCTGAATGTCCTTGCTTCCGTTATTCAGCGAATTCATATAGCTGTTGCCGCTCGAATAGGAATTACTCATACCGCTTTGGTAAGCATTTGATACCGAGTTTCCGGATTGCTGATTCTGCTGTTTCACCTGCTGTAGATTCTGTCCGCTCGTATAATTGTTCATGCCATTTGAGTATGAACTATTTTGCTGCGATTTTTGATTCATTTGTTTCGCTTGATCAAGGCTTTTATCCACTATTTCTGCACTCCTTCATTAAAAATAAGTCTTTCGACTCAATTATAGTTTCTCTTGTGCGTATTTAATTATTCTCCTTATTGTTATCCTTGATTCTTTACTATAAATTAGTAATTTTTAAAAAAATAGATTCCGGCAGCAAATGAAAAATCATCTGCTGCCGGAATCGTGAAATCATATTAAAAATTTGATTTTTTCTCCACTGCTATTTTTTTATTGCGATTCATTGTATACTAATAATAATGGGCAA
>CALLQM010000068.1 GCA_938014855.1 uncultured Clostridia bacterium
TAACTATGATCGCCTGTTTATTAACAGGAATTTGAAACATTATGAGGGATCATGACTTGGAAGTAAATGTATTAAAAAATAAACAGTTGATTCAATCTACGAATCCGGACTGGAAAAGTTATAGTGAAAATGCACTTGACCCGGATACCCCGATTGGAAGTATTGACAGAATGATTTTCGATCAAACTTCAAAAGCACCAACCGTTTTACAAGTTTTGCGGCACATATTATGGGTAAACAAAATTCGTATTATCAACAATTTGTTTTATTTTTACAACTGTGAAAAAGGTTGTTTTTTTAGAATTGATGAAAATAATGAGCGAATTTGCATCAATCAATTTTTTTCACCAAGGATTCAGCAACTGATTAGTACATCATGTGCAAAAGAAGCAATTTCAAGGCTCAAAAGCATACCACACATACAAATGGATTTAGATGAACTTGATTCAGACTCCAATCTTATCAATGTCGCAAACGGAGTTTTAAACATTATGGAAGGTAAAGTCTTACCAAAAAGTCATAAATATAAGTTTTCGTATTGCCTCAATATTGATTATTACAGAATTAATGCGAAGTGGGAATTATGCCCGACATTTCAATCATTTTGCAAAACTTCACTGCGAGGAGACAACAAAAAGATAGAGCTTTTACTTCAAATTCTCGGCTATTTATGGAGCAAAAAATGGGGAGCAAAAGTCGCATTTTTCTTTGTTGGTGAGGCAAATTCTGGTAAGTCTGTTATGCTCGAATTGATAAAATATGTTTGGCATTATGAAAATGTTTCAACGATACCTTTGCATAAGCTTGGTGATCGATTCAATATTGCAAGTTTAAGTAATAAAGCGCTTAATATCTGTGCGGAAATGAAGTCAACGGCAATTAAAAATATTGATATTTTCAAAGCAATTACCAGTGGCGATACACTGTGCGGAGAGTATAAGGGCAAAGACATTTTTTCGTTTACATGCAGGACCAAGTTGCTTTTTTCTGGTAATATGATGCCGTCAATAGCGGAAGCAGAAGCGAGTAAAGCTTTTCTGAATCGAATCTGCATGCTATCCTTCACAAAGGAAATTCCAAAAGAACAGCAAAATCCAAATTTGTTTGAACAATTAAAAGAAGAACGCAATGTGATTTTTAGTTTATCAATTGAGTCATTACAAAAATTAGTTGATAACAATTTTGATTTTATAATGCCTCAAGAAACCGTTGCGTATCTGCACGATTATGCTGCTCAGCAAAACCATATCGACGATTTTATTGAAAATTGTTGTCAAAAGGAAGCAAATGTAAAAATACCGTCAGCGGCCATTTATGAACGCTATCTAGATTATTGCAGCGAAAATTTTATTAAACCGTATCCTTTATGTCAATTTTCCGAGTATTTTCGTCGTATAGCAAAGGTCGACCCGATTCATGCAAGATTTGATGGAGATTTGCGTCGTGGCTTTTCGGGAATCACTTTAAAATAAATTGATTTTTGCTTGGCACACATGGTACATCGGTACAAATTTGATGAACTATGGAATTTCAGTCATATATTATTAGATAAAAGAGCGACAGAAAGGGGAATTCGTATGGAAAAAATAGTCTATACAGTAAAAGAAATATCAAATTTGCTGGGAATTGGATTACCAGCTGCTTATCAACTAGTTCGCAGTGATGGCTTTCCTTGTATAAAAGTAGGCAAGCGCCTAGTTGTTCCGATAGTGGCATTTCACACATGGGTAAAAGAGCAAACGAACACAACATCATCTTATTTTGGAGGCTGCTAAAGTGAGTAAGAAACGAGGTAACGGAGAAGGCTCCATCTTTCAGGACAAATCAGGTAGATGGCGTGGAGTGATAACCGTTGGCGTTAATGCCAACGGATCACAAAAGCGGAAAACACTTTATGGTAAAACAAGAAAAGAGGTGTCAGAAAAGCTTAATCAAGCTTTGAGCGATTTTCAAAATCATGTTTGTATTGAAGCTTCAAAAATGAAGTTATCGGGATGGTTAGCGCATTGGCTGTCAACATATGCGGTAAATGATTTACGGTTATCGACGAAGGTGTCATACGAAACTTACATTAGAGGTCATATTCTTCCAATATTAGGAAATACTTCGCTTTCCAAGTTAACCCCACAACGAATTCAAGAGTTTTACAATTATAAACTTGAAAACGGACGGCTAGACGGGAAAGGAGGGCTAGATCCCAAAACAGTCCGCAATGTACATAATATGCTGCACAAATCATTGGAACAAGCTGTTAAGCTGGACTTAATTCCACGGAATCCATGTGATGCAACCGTGTTGCCTTCAAAGAAGAAAAAAGAAATTCGTTTTCTAACTGTTGAAGAGCAGTCCTTTCTTCAGCAAGCTATTGTAGGTGAGCGGTTGGGAATTGGCATCATGATAGATCTTTTTACCGGTATGCGTCTTGGAGAACTTTTAGGTCTAACTTGGGAAAATGTTGATTTGGATGCAGGTTACTTAAAAGTTCGCAAAACAATAAACCGTTTAAAAGATTTTGATAAGAACAGTAAAAATCGCACTAGGATTGTTGTTGGTGAACCAAAAACTGAGCACTCAAAACGAACGATTCCTCTTCTAAATGAGCTCGTTACTATGCTGAATGAACACAAGAAAAATCAACAAATTGAAAAGCAAAATGCATATGGAGTTTACCAAGACCATGGCTTTGTCATATGCAATGAATTAGGTCAGCCATATGATCCAAAGACTTTTCAAGACTTTTTTAAACGCATGGTGAAAAAGGCAGGTATTCGTGATATAAATTTTCATGCTTTGCGACACACGTTTGCAACAAGAGCATTAGAAAAAGGTATTCCTGCTAAAACAGTTAGCGAATTGCTTGGCCATAGCACAATAACAATAACGCTTGACTTGTATACACACGTCACAGAGGATACAAAAAAGGATGCTATAGCGAAACTGCAGGATTTACTATAAAAAATAACAGGGCAAAGCATCAGCTTTGCCCTGTTAAATAGTTGATAAGAGATAGTTTTGAAATTTTCCAAATTCGTCCGATTCGGAACCCTTTTACCTTACCCTCTTTTAACAAACGGTAAGCAGCATTTTTCCCGATTCTTAAAACTTCGCAAAGCTCGTCTACGGTTAGTACATCCTCAAATTCATTTAACATTGCAGCTTTTCTCCTTCCCTTTTATATTATTAAAATGTTGGTTCAAAGCCGAATCATGTTACAAAATCAGCAATAACTGAAGTGGCTTTTGATTAACGTTTTATGCGCTTATCTCTTCTTTTTCAATGATATATTATAAAAATGCGCCAAGGACATTCCTTGGTGTACCACAGGAAACCGTCAGGATCATACCTGACGGTATTTTTTATGCAATAAAAGAAAGGAGGAGATTGCTTGTTTCGCAATCCGCGCTATTTAACTAGAGGGGTATTCGATACCATACCGCCCGAAATGATTCTGCTTTTATGGTACCTCGTTGAAACCATGCCAGAATCCAAAGACTATCTGCAAATCTTTGAGTTATCCAGTGAATACGGCAAACAAAAAATCATCCATCGACAGGAACAGCCACCGTATAAAAAAACATTACGGCTGGACTGGAATGCTCCCATCACTGCAAAACTTTATGTCATTGACGATGAAGACCATAGCACCATGCTTCTGACAGATGAATATTAAAAGAAAGGATCTTATAAAATGAATGACAATGTACAGTTTATATGCTCCAACTGCGGAGGGGCATTTTCGATGCACCAAATGTATGAAATTGAGGACGAACAGCTTTGCCCATCTTGTACGGATGAACTTACTGTGATCTGTGAACGATGCGGAGAACGCATTCTGCAGGATAACAATATGGGAACAAACGATTATCCGCTGTGCGACCGCTGTTATGATGCGTATTACACCAACTGTATCCACTGTAACTGTTTGATTTCGCTTTCGGATGCTTATTATGAAGACGATTCCGATGACCCGCTTTGCTTTGACTGTTTTCGTGAGCGGCAGAATGATGAGTATCTGCACGATTACAGTTATAAACCGGAACCCATCTTCTATGGCAGTGGGAACCTGTTTTTCGGTGTGGAATTGGAAATCGATGATGGCGGCAGAGACAGCGAAAACGCCGAAATCCTAACTGATCTAGCGAATCGCGCCTGCAATCATATCTACATCAAAACAGACGGTTCTCTGGATGATGGACTAGAAATCGTTACTTACCCAATGACTTTGGATTACCATTTACACGATATGCCATGGCGGCAGGTCATGCAGAAAGCGCTGGAACTTGGCTATTACAGCCACAAGACCGGAACCTGCGGACTGCATGTTCATGTTAACCGCAGTTTCTTTGGCGATACCGTGGAGGAACAGGAAGAAGCAATCAGTCGTGTCCTTTATTTTGTGGAGCATCATTGGGAAGAACTGCTTCGATTCAGCCGGCGAACTGAACAGCAGCTCAAACGCTGGGCGGCGCGGTAAGGATGGAAAGGCCGTCCTATCGAGATTTTGGATACTGCTAAATAAGGTTATGGAGGGCGTT
>CALLQM010000069.1 GCA_938014855.1 uncultured Clostridia bacterium
CATCATATGCAGTAAATCCGATGGCACAAACTTATCAAAATCGTATACAAAGATGGATGCGCCGGCAGTCCACTGCCCATATAATTTCCCCCAAACGCATTTCATCCAGCCGCTTTCCGAAACGGTCAAATGCAGGTCATCCGAATGGACGTTGTGCCAATAACGGGCGGTCACAATATGCCCCAGCGGATAATCGTGTGTATGAACAACCATTTTTGGAAATCCGGTTGTGCCAGAAGTGAAATAAAGCAGGAGCGGGTCATTTTTGGAAGTCTCACGACGCTCCCAATTGCCGTCATAGGTTTTGATTTCCTCATCGTAGTTGAGCCAGCCGTCCCGTTCACCGCGCACAATCAATTTTGTATGGATGTCGTGGTAAGTTTCGCACGCTTCATCCACATATTGCGGAACCGCACATTCGCCGGAACAAACACACGCTGTGATGCTTGCCGCCTGAAAGCGATATAAAATATCTTTTGTGGTCAACAGATTTGTTGCAGGAACACCAACCGCACCGATCTTATGCAGAGCCAGAACCGTAAACCAGAATTCATAGTGCCTTTTCAGAACCAACATGACCGTATCGCCTTTTTTGATTCCATGCGCGGAGAGCATCTGTGCACATTGATCTGAATATTTTTTGATTTCGCCGAACGTAAAGGTTCGTTCCTCACCTTTTACATTGCACCAAACCATAGCACGGCGGTTCGGCTCCAGTCGAGCAATCTCATCGACAACATCGTAAGCAAAATTAAAATTATCTGCCGGAAGCGGCTCAAAATAGTTGAGCACGCCGTTTTCGTCAAAATCTTCTTTACAAAAACGCTTATAAAAATTCTCCATACTCATTCCTGACGTTCCCCTTTCTCGTGCGTGTCTTTCATGACGACTGCGAGAAACACACAATCTTCTCCGCCGGTCGCTATCATTCCATGTTCATGACCGGAATCGTAATAAATCGAATCGCCTGCTTCCAAATACTCCACATGATCCTCCATACGCACTTTGAGCTGGCCTTTGAGTATAAAGTCAAATTCCTGTCCCTCGTGAGCAGATGGTTCGATGGGTTTATTCTGCTCTTCTTCCCGAAACGGCGCAGTTACCAAAAACGGCTCAGCGGTTTTATTAGAGAAGCGATAAGCTAGATGTTGATACGTAAACCCTTTTCTGCGATTGATTTTGAGTCCGTTTCCTTTGCGTACAATGGAATAAAATGAAAGTCGAGGACGCTCACCTGTCAACAATTCAATGATATCTACTCCAAACACCTGTGCGCAGTTATAAAGAAACGTAAAGCTGAAGTCTTCGCTTTTTCCATTTTCAAAGTCTAAATATTCCTGAGCCGACAAGCCGGTCTCTCTCGCTATTTCAGCAACCGGAATATCCATAATTTCCCGAAGGGTGCGTATACGCTGTGCAATCTCTATCATTTGATCTTCCATAAATTGATCCTGCATAATAATACCTCCAAGAATAATATTGATGATAAAACAAAAAAACCCGTCCCTCGAAAGGGACGAGTTATAATCAACCCGTGGTACCACCCAAATGACATATAAAAATATGCCGCTCTGCCAAGCTCTAACAAGCCTGCGATCTTTAACGCGATCTCACGGGGTAACTTACTAGGCATCAACCGTTTAGAACCCAACTCGGGGGTGATAAGCTAAGAAACCATCTGCCGCCGATTTTCACCAACCATCGGCTCTCTGTGGGCAGTCTGATGCTTCCGCCGTCCCCGTCTTCGTCTTTTAATTATTGTTTGTATGATAGCATTCTATGCTCAATTTGTCAAGGAGTTTCCTCAATAATTTTTTGCAAATCCAGAGGGGAAGAAATCACAGCATCTGCGCCGTTTTCTTCCAGTTCTTCCCTGCTGCGGAATCCCCAAAGCGCACCCACCGCATAGACTCCGGCATTTTTTGCAGTCTGCATATCAACCCCTGAATCGCCTACATAAACACAGTGCTCTGCGCTTACGCCAGCAAGATTCAAGATTTCTTCAACCAGCTTTTTATCAGGCTTATGCGGGTAGCCCTGCCGATGTCCGTGCGCAATGCAGATTCGATTGTTAAAAAACAATTTGCAAAGCAATTCTGTAAATTCATGCGGCTTATTTGATAAAACAGCACACTTTATGCCTTTCGCGTGCAATCGATCCAACAATTCAGGAACACCGTCATACGGTTTTGTACAGTCATTGCTGTGCTTTGCATAGTATACATCAAAATCCGATTTCAAAGACTCCAACAGCTTTTTATCGGCTCGGCGTGTTTCAGGTGTCATGCGTTCCACAAGCTTAAATACGCCGTTGCCAACAAAATATTTGTAATCTTCCATTGGGTGCTGAGGCAGACCATGGCGCTCAAGCGCATAGTTTGCAGCCATCGCCAAATCATTAATTGTATTTAGAAGCGTACCGTCCAAATCAAATAGAACAAGCTTTGTCAAATGCTACACCATCCTGTCGTTTTTATGTCTCCGCAGAAATGATTATAGCACAATCGTCTGAATTTGTAACGTTATCCGCTATAAACTGAAATTCTTTTTCGTCATAAATGCAGCGGATGTGATCTCCCTCTTTAATTTTGCCGCGCAGTAATTCATCCGCCAATTGATCTTCAATCTTAGTCTGAATCACTCTTCGAAGAGGACGTGCACCGTAAACAGGGTCAAATCCTTCTTTCGCTACCTGTTCTGCGGCCGATTCGTCAAAACGGATTTCTAAAAGCAGGCCTTTGACACGTTTTTGCAGAGCCTCCAACATATTTTCGGCAATTTTAAGAGTTTCCTGTTTGGTAAGCTTGTGGAACACAATGGTTTCATCGACACGATTGAGAAATTCCGGCCGGAAGAATTTTTTCAGCTCTCCCAGCATGACTCGCCGAACCTCTTCTTCTTTCATACC
>CALLQM010000070.1 GCA_938014855.1 uncultured Clostridia bacterium
TCTCGTGCTTCATGATTGCAACGCCTTCCATAACGTCGTTGGCGCCATAGCATTTTACTTTTGCGCGCTCGCCGTCAGAGAACGGTTTTTCGCCGACAACTTTGAGATTGCCGGTTGCAAAATCATATTCAGTTTCCACATGGGTGAATCCGTTGATTCGGGAGATGATATAAGCGGCATCTTTGCCAAGTCCGTTAAGGATGACGCGCAGAGGCTCTTTACGAGCTTTGTTTGCGTTTCTTGCAATGCCGATTGCGCCTTCTGCTGCGGCAAACGACTCATGTCCTGCCAAGAAGCAGAAGCATTTGGTTTCGTCTCTAAGCAGCATTGCGCCGAGGTTTCCGTGGCCGAGGCCTACGTTACGCTGTTCTGCGACCGATCCGGGAATGCAGAATGCCTGCAGACCGATACCGATTGCTTCCGCAGCGTCAGCAGCTTTTTTACAGCCTTTTTTAATTGCGATCGCACAGCCGAGGGTGTAAGCCCAAACAGCGTTTTCAAAAGCGATCATCTGAACGTCTCTTACAATTTTATCAACATCCATGCCTTTTGCAGTGCAGATGTTTTTTGCATCTTCGAGAGAAGCAATGCCGTATTCCTTCATACAGGCTTCAATTTTGGGCATTCTTCTTTCCTGTCCTTCAAACTTTACCATGTTGTTACCTCCTTCTCCTCTTATTCTTCACGCGGGTCGATATATTTCGGCGCATTTTCATATCGGCCATAGGTGCCGATGTTTTTTTCGTACGCAGTGGCAGGATCGATTCCGTGACGGATGTCTTCGAGCATCTTGCCAACGCGGACAAACTTATAACCGGTTGCTTCGCCGTTGTTATCGACTGCGACGGAGATGATATAACCTTCGGTCAGTTCGAGATAGCGAACACCCTTCGCCTTGGTGGAGAAGATGGTGCCAACTTGGGAGCGAAGACCTTTGCCCAAATCCTCGAGTCCGGCGCCAACCGGCAGACCGCCCTCGGAGAATGCGGTTTGGGAACGTCCGTAAACGATTTGCAGGAACAGTTCGCGCATTGCAACGTTGATTGCATCGCAAACCAGGTCGGTGTTGAGCGCTTCCAGGATTGTTTTGCCCGGAAGAATCTCGCCGGCCATTGCTGCGGAATGGGTCATTCCGGAACAGCCGAGTGTTTCGACCAACGCTTCCTCAATAATACCGTTTTTAATATTTAAGGTCAGTTTGCAGGCGCCCTGCTGCGGGGCGCACCAGCCCACGCCATGTGTCAGACCGGAAATATCTTTGATTTCATAGGCTTGTACCCATTTGCCCTCTTCGGGAATGGGAGCGGGACCATGTTTCGGTCCTTTGGAGAGGACACACATGCTCTCCACTTCATGGGAATAATTCATATCGGTACTCCTTTCGGTTTTTTGACTGCAATGTCAATCTTTATTATATTAGGTCGAATCCGAATTATCAAGGGCTTGTTATTGATTTGTTAATCTTTAGACAACAAATTCTACATAGATAATTGAACTTTTCTGTATATAATAGTACATGCATAGTATTACCACAAGATCTTCATAAAATAAACATTGACATTGACAACAGGACATTGTACACTATATTGGTTATAATGTGTTTATTTTTGGATGAATGAAGTCCGTTCCGTCCGGCAGGATTGCAGAACGAGTTATATGAGGTGACAAAATGGGATTGATTCAAAAAATCTTCGGAACCTATTCTGAAAGGGAGCTGAAACGCATTTACCCGATTCAGAAAAAGGTACTGGAACTTGAAGAAAAATACCGCGCGATGACCGACAAGGAGCTGAAAGCCTGCACGCCGGCTTTCAAAGAGCGTCTTGCCGCCGGCGAATCATTGGATGATCTTTTGCCGGACGCGTTTGGCGCCTGCCGTGAAGCAGCCGATCGTGTGCTTGGGATGCGCCATTTCCCTGTGCAGATTATCGGCGGAATTGTGTTGCATCAGGGCCGTATTTCTGAGATGCGCACCGGTGAAGGTAAAACGCTGGTTGCGACTCTGCCCGCTTATCTAAATGCGCTGACCGGAAAAGGTGTCCACATTGTCACCGTGAATGACTATCTGGCAAAGCGCGACTCGGAATGGATGGGCAAAGTTTATCGGTTCATGGGTCTTACAGTCGGACTAATCGTCCATGGTTTAGATAATACACAGCGCCGTGCAGCTTATAACTGTGATATCACGTACGGAACCAACAACGAATTTGGGTTCGATTATCTGCGTGATAACATGGTAATCTATAAATCGGACAAGGTTCAGCGCGAACATAATTATTCCATCGTCGACGAGGTCGACTCCATTTTGATTGACGAAGCGAGAACACCGCTTATTATATCCGGACAGGGCGATAAATCGACCGATCTTTACGAAAAAGCCGATCAGTTTGCCCGCCGTCTCAAATGTTTCCGCGTTACCGAAAAAGATAACAAAGAAGAAAACGACGATGTGGACGGCGATTATATCGTCGATGAAAAAGCCAAGACCGTTACGCTCACCAAAGACGGTGTTGAAAAAGCGGAAGAATATTTCGGTCTGGAATGCTTGACTGACGGCGACAACATGACCCTTCAGCACCACATCAATCAGGCAATCCGCGCGCACGGAATCATGCAGCGCGACGTGGACTATGTGGTAAAAGACGGACAAGTTGTGATTGTCGATGAATTTACCGGACGTCTCATGCTCGGACGCCGCTATAACGAAGGCCTGCATCAGGCAATCGAGGCGAAAGAGGGCGTCAAGGTCGAGCGCGAAAGCAAAACTCTCGCGACCATCACCTTCCAGAACTTCTTCCGTATGTATGACAAACTTGCCGGTATGACCGGTACCGCCCAAACCGAGGCGGACGAGTTTATGGAAATCTATAAGCTCGATGTCATTGAAATCCCAACCAACAAACCGATTGCCCGTATCGACCATCCGGACGTGGTTTATAAAACCGAAAACGCAAAATTCGATGCGGTTATTGAAAATATTATTGAGTGCCACAAAAAAGGACAGCCGGTTCTTGTCGGCACCATTTCGATTGAAAAATCCGAACTGCTCTCCAAAATGCTTTCGCACCACGGCATCAAACATGAAGTGCTGAATGCAAAATATCATGAAAAAGAAGCAGAAATCGTCGCACAGGCAGGTAAATTCGGCGCGGTCACCATAGCGACCAACATGGCCGGACGCGGAACGGATATCGTATTGGGCGGTAACGCAGAGTTCCTGGCAAAGGCAGACCTGCGCAAGGCCGGTTATGAGGACGAGATCATTGCCGAGGCGACCGGATTTGCAGATACCGACAATCAGGTCGTGAACGATGCGAGAAAACTGTTCCGTGAACTGATGGACCGCTATAAGAAAGAATCCGACACGGAAGCGGAAAAGGTATGCGAAGCAGGCGGCCTGTTCATCATCGGCACCGAGCGCCACGAGTCCCGCCGTATCGACAATCAGCTGCGCGGACGTGCAGGACGTCAGGGCGACCCGGGTGCTACCCGCTTCTTCTTATCGCTGGAAGACGATTTGATGCGTCTGTTCGGCGGCGAGCGCATCCAAAACATGATGAATGCCATCGGCGCGGAAGACGATATGCCCATCGAGGCCAAGATTTTGACCAACTCCATCCAAAGCGCACAGATCAAAGTGGAAGCGCGCAACTTCGGAATTCGTAAAAATGTGCTTCAGTTTGACGATGTCATGAACCGTCAGCGTGAGATTATTTATTCTCAGCGTGCAAAGGTGCTGGATGGCGAAGATATCAGCGGCGTAATCCGCGACATGATTAAGGAAACCATCGATTCCACCGTTGACCAGTATTTGGTTGATAAAGAAGTGCATGACCACTGGAACCTCAACGGTCTGCGCGATTACTTCCTTGGATGGCTCACCACGTCGGATGACCTGCACTACAGCACCAAAGAGCTTGGTGAAATCACCGACCAAGAAATCAAAGATATGCTTCACGAGCGCGCACAAAAGATTTATGAAATGCGTGAAAAGCAGTTTACTCCCAAGATCATGCGCGAAGTGGAACGTGTGGTACTGCTTCGAATCGTTGATACCAAGTGGATGCAGCATATCGATGATATGGAAGAACTCAAACGCGGCATGTATCTGCGCAGCTATGCGCAGAAAGACCCTGTGGTCGAATACCGCATCGAGGGCTTTGACATGTTTGATGCGATGATCGCATCCATCCGTGAAGATACCGTGAAGCTGATGTTCACCATCCAGCTTCGCACCAATGAAGAACCCAAGCGCGAGCAGGTTGCGAAACCTACAACGGAATCCGGCGGCAGTGACGGCAGCTTGGAAAAGAAACCGGCAAAACGCAGTGCCACAAAAGTAGGACGTAACGATCCTTGTCCATGCGGAAGCGGCAAGAAGTATAAAAAATGCTGCGGGCGCAACGAATAAAGCAACTTTTCTTGACAAAAAGCCGCTTTCGAGCGGCTTTTTTCGTGATTTTCAGCAACAATATATACAGATTAGACAAAATGGTTGATTTTTTATTGACAGGATACCGCCAAGTAGGTATTATATTTTAATGTGAATAGTGTAACTTTTAGCCGAATATGAGGCAGATTGGAAGAATACCATATGAATATCAAACGCGACGATCTTAGAAATGTAGCGATCATAGCGCACGTTGACCACGGCAAAACCACGCTTGTGGACGGCATGCTCAGACAAAGCGGAACATTCCGCGAAAATCAGGATGTGCAGGAGCGCGTCATGGACTCGAACGATATCGAGCGTGAACGCGGCATCACCATCCTTGCGAAAAACGCATCCGCCGTTTATAACGGCGTCAAAATCAATATTGTCGACACCCCGGGACATGCGGACTTCGGCGGCGAAGTGGAACGTGTACTGAAAATGGTGGACGGTGTACTTCTGCTGGTTGACGCGGCGGAAGGCCCGATGCCGCAGACCCGTTTCGTTTTGAGCAAAGCGCTCGAACTGGACCTTGCGGTCGTCATCGTCATCAACAAAATCGACCGTCCGGATGCTCGTGTGTACGAAGTGGTCGATGAAGTGCTGGAACTGCTCATGGACTTGGGCGCTTCGGACAAACAGCTGGACAGCCCGATGCTGTTCTGTTCCGGCAGATCAGGCACCGCGTCCTTCTCTCCGGAAGTGGAAGGAACCGACCTCACGCCGCTTTTGGATACCATTGTGGACTACATCGAATGCCCGCAGGGTGACCCGGAAGAGCCTGCCGCTGTTTTGGTTTCCTGTATCGATTATAACGATTATGTGGGTCGTATTGCGGTTGGACGCATCGAGCACGGAACTCTGAAAGTCAATCAGTCCGTTTCGATTTGCGATTATCATAATCCAGATCTTTTGAATAGCGGAAAAATCACCGCGATCTATCAGTTTACCGGTGTTGGACGCACGTCTGTACAGTCCGCTCAGGTGGGCGATATCGTAATGTTCTCCGGCATCGAGGATATTAATATCGGAAATACCGTTTGTGCAACCGGTACGCATCAGGCAATTCCGTTTGTAAAGATTTCCGAGCCGACGGTTGAAATGACGTTCTCGGTCAACAACAGCCCGTTTGCCGGACGTGAAGGAAAATTTGTTACCACCCGTCAGATTCGTGACCGTCTCAACCGCGAACTTCTTCGCGATGTGTCACTGCGTGTTGCGGATGGCGATACCGCCGATTCGTTCCGTGTATGCGGACGCGGTGAAATGCATCTGTCCATCCTCATCGAAAACATGCGCCGTGAGGGATTTGAGTTCCAGGTGAGCACGCCGAAGGTGCTGTATCGTGACATCGAGGGACAGAAATGTGAGCCGTTTGAGGAGCTGACCGTGGACGTTCCGGCGGAATGTTCCGGTGCGGTCATGGAAAAAATGGGCAAACGCAAGGGCGAACTGCAGAGCATGAACCCGGTTGGAAGCCGTATGAAGATGGTGTTCATCGTTCCGGAACGCGGTTTGTTCGGATATAAGAGTGAATTCCTCACCGATACCAAAGGTGAAGGCATCATGAATACATTGTTTTATGATTATCTGCCATATAAAGGCGAGATCGACCGCCGCAACAACGGTTCGCTTGTTGCGTTTGAAACCGGTGTTACGATCACATATGGTCTTTATAACGCACAGGAGCGTGGTACGCTGTTCCTTGGTGCGGCTGAGCCGGTTTATGCCGGACAAGTTGTCGGAATGTCTCCGAGAAACGAAGACATTGCCGTGAACGTTTGTAAGAAGAAACAGCTGTCGAATACTCGTGCTTCCGGTTCGGACGATGCACTGCGCCTCATCCCGCCCCGCCGGTTCTCTCTTGAGGAGTCGCTGGAGTTTATTACCGACGACGAGCTGTTGGAGGTTACGCCGAAAAGTATCCGTATCCGCAAACGTATTTTGGATCATGCACAGCGTATGCGTGAGCAGATGAAAAATCGCTGATATGCGGCTCCCCTATCCGCCTGAAAAGCGTCAGAATATGTAAGTTTGGAGTTGTCTTTTTTGGGTAGTCATGTTGTGCCGCCGGTCTATTCTCAAATTGCGCTGGATATTGCGCTTCGGATAGCGCGCGGAGATATACAAGAGAATACAAAAGTATATGGCCGATCGATCATGGCATCGGAATACGGTGTTTCACCGGAGACAATTCGTCGGTCGATGAAACTGCTGGAAGATATGCAGGTTGTGGAAGTACGGCAAAACAGCGGTGCGCTTGTACTGTCGGCGGAAAAAGCAAAGTGGTATGTCGAAAAGTTTGGGCAGGAAAACGATATCCGTACGCGCCAAAAAAAATTGGACGAACTGCTGGAACATCAGCAGGATGTCAGCCGGGAAATCAGCGAAGTGGCCAGCACCATCGTTCGGATTAATGAGAAGTTTACGAAGAGTAAGCCGTTTCATAATTACGAAGCAACGGTTCCCGCAAACTCCCATGTAATCGGCAAAACACTGGGCGAACTCAAATTCTGGCAGCAAACCACCGCAACGGTGATTGCGGTTCGGCGCGGTGAACAAATCATATTGTCACCGGGTCCGTATGCGACCCTGCATGAGGGAGATATCATTGTATTTGTCGGTAATATAAAAAGCACCGATATGGTCATAAATTTCTTGGCAAAATAATCAACGAAATATTTGCATAAAACCATCCACTCTCAACAACGAATGGATGGTTTTTTTGTACGTTTTTGACGATTTATTTGACAACTGACAACTTGAATGCTATAATTGGGTTGTTATTTTTGCAGTTGCATGTGACATTATAGAATAATCGGAAAGGAGAATAATATGATACAATTCAAAAACGTCAGTAAAAGCTATGGGCGGAATGTCATTCTGAATGATTTAAATTTTACGATAAAAGACGGGGAATTTGTCGTACTCATCGGACCCAGCGGGTGCGGGAAAACCACGACCTTAAAAACAATTAACCGTCTGATAGAACCTGACAAAGGTTTCGTTGAGATAGATGGCAAAAACATTAAGGAGCAGAATCCAGTGGAACTGCGGCGTACGATCGGCTATGTAATTCAGCAGATCGGATTGTTTCCCAATATGACGGTGGAACAGAATATCGCTGTGGTTCCTAAGCTTTTAAAATATCCAAAAGAAAAATGGCAGCAAACCGTGCGCGACCTTCTGGAAATGGTGGGCATGCCATATGAAAAGAATGCGCACAAATATCCGTCGGAACTTTCGGGAGGTCAGCAGCAGCGAATCGGTGTTCTGCGTGCATTGGCTGCTTCCCCGCCGATCGTGCTGATGGATGAGCCGTTCGGTGCGCTTGACCCGATCACCCGTGATACACTTCAGGAGGAAGTCAAGCGGATTCAAAAGAAACTGAAAAAGACGATTGTCTTTGTTACACATGATATGGAAGAAGCGCTGCGCATGGCGGACACCATCGTGTTCATGAATAAAGGCCAAGTGCTTCAGATGGCTTCACCGGAAGAAATGCTGCAGAATCCGGCCGACCCGATCATCAAGAGCTTTATGGGCCGCCATATCAATATGAACGATTCAACTGTGGACATGCTTACCGAGGACTTTATGCGTACTCATGTGCTGAAAGTTTACAAAACCAATCACATCATGGAGTGCGTGGATCGCATGATGCGCCGCAATGTCGACTCCTGTATTGTACTGAATGAAGATGATACTTATGCGGGCACGGTTCCCATTGAGAAAATTCATAGGCAAGGCAAAGCTGGACGAGAAATCGGCGAACTGGTTACCACGGATGCGATCACGATCAACCGCAAGGAAGACGCGCACAAAGCATTCGATGAACTGCTTGCATCATCCGCAGATTATTTGGTTGTGCTCAACGACGATAACACCGTCGCCGGGCTGATTACCCGTACTAGCATGGCCAAGGCGTTGGGTGAAGCGCTTTGGGGGGAAATACCATCATGAGTTTTCTGCAGTTTTTATCCGAAAATTATATGGAAGTCACCATCAGTTTAATCCGCCATGTCCAGCTTGTTGTCATTGCGGTTGGAATCGGAATTATCATTTCCATTCCTCTTGGGATTTTCTTGACGCGTTATAAAAAGCTGGCCGCTCCGGTTCTTGCGGCTGCGGGCGCGATTCAAACGATCCCCGGAATGGTTATGCTGGGAATTGCTCTGATCGTATTTGGAATCGGGATGTTTCCGGCCCTTGTGGTTTTGACTCTTTATGCGATTCTGCCGATTCTGCGAAATACATATGCAGGCATCATCGGCGTAAACCAAGGATATATCGAGGCCGCGCGTGGAATCGGCATGACCAACATGCAGATATTGTTCCACGTGGAACTTCCCCTTTCGATGCCGTCCATCGTCAGCGGTATTCGAATCTCGTCGGTTTATATCGTCAGCTGGGCGACGCTTGCCGGACTGATTGGTGCAGGCGGCTTGGGCGATTTGATCTGGACAGGGCTTTCCACTTATAAAACAAACTATATTTTGGCGGGAGCAATTCCGTCCGCAATCTTGGCATTTATTATCAGCGGTTTGATGGGGCTGTTACAGCGCATCATTACTCCCCGCGGTTTAAGGGGGAATCAATAATGAGTACTTTGTTTCCCTTGATTATAGAACACATGATGATTGTTGCGATTGCAATGGCAATTTCAGTCGTCATTGGGATTGCGCTTGGTGTAGTGTGCTATTGGGTAAAATTCTTTGATTCCATCATTCTATGGGTTGTCGAGACCATCCAAACGATTCCGTCATTGGCTCTGCTTGCACTGCTTATGATTGTTTTCGGGCTTGGCAATGTGACCGTGGTCGTCGGTCTGACCCTATACGCACTGCTTCCGATTGTGCGCAACACGTATACCGGACTAAATTCCGTTTCACCGCATTTGCGGGATGCAGCGCGCGGAATGGGGATGTCTAGAATGCAGCGGCTTCTCAAAGTAGAACTACCGCTTGCTTTCCCACTCATTTTTTCCGGTATTAAAATCTCCGTGGTCAATTCCCTGTCGATTGCTGTTATGGGTGTTTTGATCGGCGGCGGCGGTTTGGGCTATCCGATTTATCGCGGAATCCAAACCAGGAATTTTGTAAGAATTATGACCGGTGGTGTACCGGTAATTCTAATGGCACTTGTATTTGATTATGCAATGTCTAAATTTGAACATCGTTTGATGAGAAAAGCAAAAAGGTAAGAAAAGAGGTTACTTATGCGTTTAACAAAAAAAATAAC
>CALLQM010000071.1 GCA_938014855.1 uncultured Clostridia bacterium
GGCTGTGCACTAACTTGTGAAGCTTCCCCCGGAGTTTTTTCCAACATACTATGCAATCCATAGTAAATCAGGCCTCCTGCGGCAGCCGCAAGCACCAGTAAGGCTGCAATCATTTTTTTCATGAATTAAACTGCCTCCTGCCTGTTGCCGGATTAATCTTCTTTTCTTCAGACTTTGAACTCAGATTCACATCAGTTTGACCTTGCGTTATGTTTTCTGCTCCTGCTAATTTCTGATCACTCGTCGGATACGTTGACATGTGATCGAGTGTGACTGAAAACGTTCCGCGCGAATTCGTGGTAAACGAACCATAGTAATCCAAACGTTCATAGTCCTCGTTATAATAATACCAATACATCTTTTCATTGCGGTAATGTCTGCCTAAACTCATCGTCAAAGTTGCGGGAGCCGGCAGATCGCCGTGGTACTTAAAGTAGATCAGCACGATACGTGCCCTTTCGTTGCGGCCATGCGAATCGATCTCATCCATAATTTCATCAGTCAGCGGAGAATCAAAACTCATTCCAAAGTCAAAATACTCGACATGCGGTATGACCTCGTCAAGATTCTTCCCCTCAAATTGCAAGGAATAATCATTGCCCTGGAAAATAATCGTCTTTTCCGGATATTCCTTTAGTTTTTCAAAGACATCTCTGCCCACTCTGGAATATTTGGAAATATCGACCAAAATCAGATCGTCTTCCATTTCAAAATCGATATCATCAGTCGTAATCGGTTTGAGTTTCCCCATTTTGTCCTCATCACCGCGATATACTGTGACCACATAATCCTTCTTCTTGGTACCGTCGGACGATGTCACCTCAACGGTAAACTCATTTTCTCCATCTTCGATGTAAGAAGCATAGTTTCCGTCATAGTCACCGATCTCTTTTGTACCGGAGTAAACTTTCAAAGTTGCGTATTCATCGTCCGGTTTGGGAATCAGTTCCACCGAATACGTTTCCTCATCAACGGACACTTCATAATCCGTTACCGAAGGTTTAAATCTTGCCGGGCGCATCTCTCCATATTGGACTTCTAACCGCTTGAGATCTGCGTTATTGGTTTTTTCTATGTAGTTTTCATTTGTAAAAGTAACGGTATATGTTTTTTGCGTTTTGCCATCCTGCGCAGTAACAACAACCTCGACTTTTTGTTTGACTTCCATAATTCGAATCAATTCGGAAGCTTTTCCGCTTTCGACCGGTTTTCCATCAATCTTGATTTTTGCGCTTGGATGGTTAGCGGTAGCCGTAATCGTTACACCTTCCGCTCCGGCCGCCACTTTTGCCGTATAAGATGTTTTGCTTGGCATGAAAATCGGTTCAAAGTCTGTTGCATTACCGACTTCCAGTTTTACCAATCGAGCATCTGAACTTGGCGGCATCCGTTTGAAAATCACCGTATAGGTCTTGGGATTCGCGGACTCATCTTCCGGAGTAACTTCAATGGTAAACTCCGTATTGTTGGTCGTATCCGAATTGAGCGCAAACAGAGAAGATGTTTCCCCATTCTTTACTTTTCGGTTGTTGATCATAATTTTGCTGACAGCGTCATAGGACGCCGTTGGCGTGAACTTGACCTTTTTGACCTCATACGGCACCTCTACGGTATATTTGGTCACTTCCGGATCAAAGTCATAAGTAATTTCTTTATTGTCCTGATCTGCAATGACCAAGGATTTCAGTGTTGCATCCTTGCTGGGCGGATCCCTATAAACATGGATTGGATATTTCATGACTTTATCGCGATATTCATCGCTATCCTGCGATACACTGCCAACCGGAACGCTTTCCGGCCAAACTTCCACAACCATATTATAATAGTCGTCCGGAATTGATTCATCATAAGGCGGTACCTCGAACGGCTTTGACGGTGTATTTGCACCTAATTCCTGTTCGTCTCCGCCAAACAGTCCGCCTACACCCTTGCCTTTTAGTAAAACAATCGCTCCACTATCGGTTGGTTTTGCTTGTACCCTTATTTTACCTGTTGAGTAAGGAATTTTCAACTCATAATAATCTTCTTCATCCATTTGCTCATGAAATGCAGGTGTATAAGGTAACGTTTTGTTATCTTTATCCATTACAGTGAGTTCCGAAAGTGTATTGATATCACTGGGCGGCGTTCTTGTAATGTGAAACGTATAAATTGATTTATCGCTCTCATTATGGTTTTCCGGTGTCATGGTAACCGTGAGCGTCATTTCCCGCCCACTTGGACTATTTGCCGTTTCATTTGCAATGTCCAACCATTCTTTTTTCGAGAACAAACCATTTTCTACAAGTTTGGGAGAAAATTCGGCTGTTGCTTTTTCATGGTTGGGTTCATAGGCAACCCTTGCCTTTTGTACCTTAAACGGAATTTCTACATCGTATACAAACACATTTTTTTGAATACCGTTAAATACTTCTGTTCCATTTTCGTCATATAGAGTCAGAGATTTTAGTGTTGAATCCGCACTTGGCGGCATTCTCATAATGTTTATCGTATACGTTTTCTTGACTAAGTTTTCTGCTGTTACCGTCACTTCCACTTTAACCGGAACATTTTCTGCAAGCGGAATTTCAGCACTGGTTGAACCACTCGTAATTGATTGGTAATCCGGTGTTCCGCCCGCAGTTGTAATTTTTATTTCAATATTTTTGTCAGCATTTGGATCGTTTCTTGTGGGATTTAGTGTAATGCATTCATACTCGTTTGTCAAGCTGACATCATAGGTCATTTTGTCAGGCAAAAATCCATAATCAATTTCTTTCCATGCAAAGAACATTGCATCCTTGCGTTTGCCTTTCAGCGTCAGCGATTTTAAGGTTGCGTCTTCACTGGGAGAACTATCATTGATAATCATGGAAAACTGTTCCGGCTGAACCAACGCAGGAACTACATTTCGATTACCCTTTACATAAAATGTAACTTTCAGCGTCAGCCTTTGTGTTTCTCCACCGGTTGGCTGAGCTGTAAAGATCAAATCAGCGGTACCTTCCACGGTTGGGGAATCTTTTTTTGGATTCACAATTTGGCCACCAAACGAATAATCGGACAATTTTCCATCAATGTTGGTCTGCATGGATACCGCTTTTTCATTTCCGCTGATTAACTCAACAACCGCATACTGCGATGCCGCATTTCCTTTTCCCATTTTCAGTGTCAGCTGATATTTAAAAGGATTTTTCGGCGGCGCAATATCGTTCAGATGTCCATCGTAAACATCCATGTAAAAGGATTTTGGCATTGCTGTGTATTCGTCCTTAAATTGTTCTTCAACCAATTTGTTCGTATCATCTGCTTGTGTTTTGGAAAGCCACTGCTTTGTACGCGTTAAAGATGCAGGGTCTCCAGTTCCATGGATGGTAATCGGCAGCAAGGCCGCCCG
>CALLQM010000072.1 GCA_938014855.1 uncultured Clostridia bacterium
GCCAACAATTCCTGCTCGATCAACCGCTAAAACGATATGACGAGGTTCAATTGATGCATCATGAATAAGCTGATCATAACCTCGCTGCAAAAAAGTAGAATAAACTGCAAACACAGGTTTCATTCCACCCGCGGCAAGACCGCAGGCAAACGTAACTGCGTGTTCTTCTGCAATTCCTACATCAAAAAAACGACCTTTTTCTGCAAATTCATTTGCAAAAGGCTGTAATCCCGTTCCACTTTGCATTGCTGCGGTAATTGCACAAATTTTCTGATCTTTATGCGCTAATTCAACCAACCGTTTACCGAATACAGCAGAAAAGTTTTCTCCTGAATGTTTCATTTTTCCACTTGCAGAATCAAAACATCCCACCCCATGAAATTGAGAAGGGTTCTTTTCTGCAAAAGAATATCCTTTTCCTTTTATTGTATTGACATGTACAACCACTGGCTTGTTTAATTCTTTTGCACGGTTTAACACCTGCATCAAAAGGGGAATATTGTGTCCGTCTACTGGTCCTAAATAATCGAACCCAAAATCTTCAAACATATTACTGTGCAAAAGTGCCTGTCTGAGCAATGCCTTGGAAGTTCTTAGCACATGACTTACGCTTTCGCCAACTAATGGGATATGATCCAGTGTTTCCTCAACTCGATCTTTTAGATACAAATAGCCATCTGTGGCACGCTTATTTGCTAAATAGCGCGCTAAAGAACCGACATTTTTGGATATAGACATATTGTTATCGTTCAATACGATAATAATACGGTCACCGCTTCGGCCTGCATTATTTAGCCCCTCATAAACCATACCGCCTGTAAATGCGCCATCGCCAATCACAGCAATCACATGATGCGGATCATGTGATAATGTTTTAGCTTTTGCAAGCCCGCAGGCTGCAGATATAGAAGTGCTAGCATGCCCAGCAACAAAAGAATCATATTCACTTTCGGTAGTACGTGGAAACCCAGAAATGCCGCCTTCTTTTCGCACGGTAGAAAACGCATCTAAGCGCTGGGTAAGCATTTTATGCGTATAGCACTGATGCCCTACATCCCATACAATCTGGTCTTTTGGCATATTAAAAACAGTATGCAATGCAACCGTCAGTTCCACAACACCCAAGTTTGAAGCAAGATGACCACCATTTTTTGACACAGTTTGGATCAGCTTTTGGCGTATTTCACGACAGAGCAGTTTCTTTTGTGAATCATTCAATTTTTTTAAATCTTTAGGCATTTTAATTTTGCCTAAGAGGCTATATTGTACCAAAATAACACCTCACTTACCTGATGGAACATCCTATTTAACCGGAAGAATAACTGCAATTAAAATTCCAAGTATTGCACCACAAAGCACCTCAATTGGAGTATGCCCAACCAATTCTTTCAGCTCTTTTCGTTTTTGGCTTGTCTCTTCCTCCAGTTCATTCAATTTGCTTCCACGAGCAATTGTTTCAAATTCTTCTTTTATCATTAAAAACATATCTTTAAAATCAATAACCATACGGTTAAGAACTTTTGCCTGCTCACCAGTTGCGCGTCGAACTCCCATTGCATCATACATCACAATTCCGGCCAAAGCCAGGGAAATTGCGAATTCAGGAGAGGCATACCCTAGTTTCTTTGCGATCCCTACCGCTATGGCACAAACAAGAGAAGAATGAGAACTTGGCATACCACCGGATCCTACCATGCGTTCCCAAACAATTTTTTTATTTGGAATATATGCCAATGCGGTCTTAATTACTTGTGCACAAAGCCAAGCAAGGAACCCAACATTAATGACATAATTACTAGTTATTACTTTAAACGGATTCATATATTAAACTCCATTCCGCCGGTCTATATCGGAGTAGAATGCCCCGGCAAACTGCACAGCCTGGTTCTTTGCAGTACAAACCAGGAATTATTATAAATCAGTTATGTGCATTAAAATCATTGTATCAAGACAAACCATCTTTAATGGTCACGTATTAAAACCATATCAGCCATCCAAAGTAAAAATCCTTTATCGTCTAAACAATGAATGGATTTCTTTGCTAATTCCACTTGTTCTTTTGCTGCCTTCTTGGCACCTTCCATTCCAAGTAGTGTTACATACGTTGTTTTATGACTATTCTGATCGCTGCCAATTGGTTTTCCAAGTTTTTCTGCAGTACCTACTACGTCCAAAATATCATCTGTAATTTGAAATGCCAATCCAAGTGCTTTTGCGTAAGCATTAGCAGTATCCAGCATTTCTGTATCTGCACCGCCCGCAATACAGCCTAACTTTGCTGATGCCCTGAGCAAGGCGCCTGTTTTCAATTCATAAAGTGTGTTAAGCGTTTCCAAACATATTTGCTTTCCTTCACTAGCTAGGTCGATGACTTGTCCACCTATCATTCCAAACACACCAGCAGCTTCAGAAAGAGTTGTAACTGCATATACTATGCTTTCGCTTGGCAGAGCCGCATCTGCAGCTGTTTCAAAAGCCATAGTTAGTAATCCGTCTCCAGCTAACAGTGCATTTGCTTCACCAAATGCTTTGTGGCAAGAGGGTTTTCCTCGCCGCAAATCATCATCATCCATACACGGCAAATCATCATGAATAAGCGAATATGCGTGTACCATTTCAATTGCACATGCAAAAGCCGACGCACTTGCACGAGAAGCATGACATAAACGTGCAAATTCCAGTACTAAAGCCGCACGAAGTCGTTTACCTGAATCAAGCAAACTGTAACGCATGGCATCAATAACCTGTATTTGCAAACAATTACTTTCAAAACTCAGACGCTTTTGTAACTGATTATTGGTATATTTCGCATAGAATGCTAGCTGTTCTTTATAACTGCTCATCGGATTCCTCCTTAACTGCAGTTAACTTTTCAATCTTTAATTTGGCTGTTTCCAATTTTCCATTTGCAAAATCTAATAGTTTTACAGCTTCTGCATATAACTTGATTGAATCATCGATCGAAATATCTTCGTTCATTTTTGCTGCAATCTCTTCTAGTCGCTTAATGGCTCCTTCCAAATTCATTGACTTACTCATTTAGTCATCTCCTTGCAGGCAACAACGGCAGAATAGATTTTTCCGTCAGAAACCCTTGTAACAATTTGGTCACCCGGATGTACTTGTTTTATAGAGAAAAGAGTTTTATCTGATAATTTAGTCTGACTGTACCCTCGTTCTAAAAGGCGTATTGGACTTCTTTCTTCGATCAAATTTCCTAAATTCTTCACAGTTGATTCGGACTTATCAAGTTTTTGTTCCATGTTTTTTTGTAGTGTCAGCCGCAAAAAATCAAGCTCTCGTGCCTGCCGCATAAGCATCGACTGCGGAATCGTCATTGCTGATTGTACAGCAGTCAGGCGCAAACGGATCTGATCTAGATGATTGTTCAAAGAAGAGAAGCAACGATGTTTAAGATTATCCAAGTAATTCTGCAAATCGCGCATATTTGGTACCACTAATTCTGCCGCCGCAGATGGAGTCGGTGCACGCAGATCAGCCACAAAATCGGCAATTGTAAAGTCTGTTTCATGTCCGACTGCGGAAACAATCGGAATATCGCTTGCAGCTATTTCTCTAGCTAAACGTTCATTATTAAAAGCCCATAAATCTTCAATCGAACCGCCGCCTCTTCCAATAATAATCACGTCACAAGATTTAGCAGAATTAAATGCCCGAATTCCAGCGATAAGTGATGAGACTGCTTTGTTTCCCTGCACCTGTGCTGGGTAAAGCATAATGGTTACTGCAGGATATCGGCGCGAAATAATATTCAGCATATCTTGCAAAGCAGCCGCACCCTCGCTGGTAACAACACCTATCCGTTGAGGATAAGTCGGCAAAAGCTTTTTGCGTTGAGGGTCCAAAAGACCTTCTCGAGATAATGTTTCTTTCAATTGTTCAAACGCTAAATATAAAGCTCCGATTCCATCCGGTTGTATATCGGTTATATAAAATTGATAGCTGCCATCACGTTCATAAAGTGAAACAGAACCGCTGACAATAACCGACATCCCATTTTCCGGCTGAAAGGAAAGCGAATTTGCATAGCTGCGAAACATCACCGATTTAATTGCGGCTGTTTCATCTTTTAATGAAAAATATAAATGTCCGGATTTATAATGGCGAACAAAATTCGAGATTTCACCTCGCACCATAATTCCGGATAAAATACGATCCGAGTCCAAAACAGATTTTACATATTTATTCAGCTGAGTTACCGTAACAACAGTTGGTTTAATCATTTTAACAGCCCCCTGTTTGAGCAATGCTGGCTAAAACAGCAACCCCTACGGCGTTATCAGAAGAGAATTGTGGCTGTGCAAAATAGCCGCCGTATTTACTGGTTATTTCTCTGCGAATAATTGAATTGGACATGACACCACCGGAATAAACAACCGGAAGATCCCCATATGATTTTTTAATATTTAATGTCATTTGATCCACAACCGCAAGAATATTGTCAAGACAAAAACGTGCTACATCACACGGTTTTGCTCCATCTTGATACATTTTTTCACATTTATTTTGTAAACCAGACAGGGAACAGTCCCTACCTTTAAATGATGGTTTTATTTTATATCGTTTTTGGGACTGTAAAGCAAGCTGTTCCAAATGTTTTCCTGCCGGAAATTCTAGTCCTAGCATGCCGCCAACCCGGTCAACAGCCTGTCCGGCTTTTAAATCTAAGGATTTCGCAATCAATTCCACCGAAAAGATGTGTTCTTTATCAGGATGAACCATTAAGCATTCAGTTGTACCCCCAGATAAATGGAATGCCGCAAATGGCTTTCCTATTAAATCCAGCCGCCCAGAAGAATACAATGCAGCGGCTATATGTCCGGATTGGTGAGAAACCTGTGTTAGCGGTACATGGCTGACTGCCGAAACCGCCTGTGCAGTCATTTCTCCAACAAGAAAGCAGGGCATATACGAGCCGTCAATATCACGTGGCCTAATAGATACGCCAACTCCGGAAATTGATTGTTTCCCCCCATCTTTTTCCATTAAATCAGATAACAAATATCCAAGCTGTTTCACATGCGAAAAAACGGCGTCGCTTTGCCTTAGGCCAAGTGCACCGTCTTTTACGGCCAATAGTCGCTTGTTTTGCACGGCCGTATGAGTTTTACTATTATAAAGTGCAACAGATGTTGTATAATTGCTGGTATCCAGTCCTAAAAAAATGGCCATAATTACTCTGCTTCCTTTGAAGCCTGAGCGGTAGCATCAAATTTTTCTACTTTTTTTTGCTCCTCGTCTGCTATCTGTGCAGAGCTTTCTGCTGCTTGTTCAGCCGCTTTCGCTTCTGGGATGTTCTCCCCTTTTCCCCTGACATAAGCACCTAGCACGCCGTTTACAAAAGCAAAGTCATCAGCATTGCCATATTTTTTTGCAAGTTCCACTGCTTCGTTAATCGATGCACCGATAGGAACAGAATCAATTTCGTCAATTTCCCACATACTCATCCGCAAGATCGAAAGAGCCACGCGGGACATCCTATTGATCTTCCATCGTTTTGAATGTTTTGCAATGCTTTCATCCAACCAAGGCATGTGTCCGGCTACATCTTTTGCCAACTGATATGCATAATCATCCACTTCAATATTGCGCCCTATCACAGCTTCTTCAATGATTTCGTCAATGCTCTCATCTTTAAATGAACGTTCAAAAATCAGCATAAACGCTTGCTCGCGGGACTCGCTTCTTTTCATATATTTCTCTCCTGTTTTCTTTGCAGAATATCATCCTATTTTATTCCAAAGGGAGCGCTATTCCTCCGGCTGCTGTACAGAATCTTCAAATACGATTCCGGCGATTACAATGTTTACACGGGAAACAACAATTCCAGTCATATTTTGAACTGCTTCTTTAACAGCATGCTGTACTTTTTCAGATGTTTTTGGTATATTTACACCAGATTTTACATTGATGTGCAGGTAAATGACCGCGACATCATCGTTTAAATCAATTGAAACCGGTCTAGCACTCTGTTTTTTTAACAGCCAGCCTTTTATATTGGTTGCAAACGATGCCAATGAATCCACACCTTCAATTTCAAGAGAGGCATATCTAGCAATCGTAGCAATTACTTCACGAGAAATTCTCAGGTTGCCTGTTGATTGGGTGATATCATGATTTAGCATATCTGATTCTCCTTCATGTGTCGAAAGCGGAATCCGCTTTCACAATTTCACCATTCTAATTATACAGTATATTATAACATAATTTTCCGAATATACAACCGTATATACAAGAAAAAGCCCGCTTTCTCTGCGGGCTTTTTTCTTGCTTTTAATTGATTTCAACAATTGATATGTTTTCAACAGGTACACTGGTTTCATCCAATATAATATCTTTCATTTGCGCAACTTCTTCTGGCTGCAGTCCTTCCGTCTTGACTACAACATCAACCCCCTCAGTATCGTAATAAACCATACAGTCTTCAAATCCTTTTGCTTTGATTAAATTCTCAATTTTCCCTTCTGTCTCCACAGATTTTGCTAATTCAGTTGCTTTAAGTACCATTTCAGCTTTAATATTTGCATCCACTGACGCATCCGTCAGCATGTTTTTCATCGTTTCAACTGCTTCATCACGGGAACGCTGACGGGTAACCTTCGCTTCAGCAAAATATGCTTCTCCATCAATTCCGTCTACTGTGGGATCATTTGCATCCACAAGCTGAGCGTCGCCATAGTTTTTATCATTTTCTGCTGCTGAAGCGGCGGTTAGGTCGCCATCTGATTGTGCAAATTGATAATTGACATAGACAGCAAGCCCAAGCCCTACTACAAGGGACGCCAGGATGATTTGTTTTTTACCGATAATCATATTCATACAGGGTTCCTCCTCATGTAATTTACATATTATTCAATAGGGGTAACACAAACTCTATTATAAGGAATGCCGAGCGCGGTGGTAACTACACGAGTCACCCGCTCTTGTACCACCATGCTTGAAGCCCCTTCGCAAACCACC
>CALLQM010000073.1 GCA_938014855.1 uncultured Clostridia bacterium
GGGAATTTCATTGCGCTGAGTACGAGAACCAAAACAATCGGAATCAGTGCAACCCAAGTGATGTTAAAGTGGGAAGCAAGTGTAGAAAGAATCTCATTGGTGGTGGTTGCATCGTAAGCGTTGTTATAGCTTCTGCCCCAAAATGCGAAGACACCGGTTGTGATAATCAGCGCAGGAATAACGGTCAACGCCATTGATTTCACATGGCGGTAAAGGTCGATTCTAGCGGCCTGTGAAGCCAAAATCGTAGTATCGGACATCGGCGAAAGATAGTCGCCGAATGCCGCACCGGAAACAACCATACCTGCGATTAGTGCTGGCGGAACGTTCATACCGGTTCCCATTCCGAGCAGTGCAATACCAATTGTACCGGCTGTACCCCAAGAGGTTCCGGTTACAAAAGCCGTTACACAGCAGGCAAGAAAGCCGAGCGGAAGGAATAGTCCAGGTGTGATGAACTTTAGTCCGTAATAGATCAAAGTCGGAACGGTTCCTGCAATGATCCAAGAAGCGATCAGCATACCGATAATCATGAAGAATAACAGCGATACCGATGCATTTTTCAGTGCGGTGCCCATTGCATCAAACAATTCGTCCATCGTGTAGCCGAGAGTCATCGAAAATGCAAACGTTGCAACCAAGCAAACGACCAGCAGCGTGATAACGTCCATTTTAAAAACCGCAATACCAACGGACAGGATTAACAGAATACCAACAAAGACGAGCAAGGAAAGAGCAATTGACGGGACTTTCTTTTCGGTTTGTTTTACATGTTCTGCCATAGATTTACCCTCATTTCAGTTTTTATTATTCAAAAAACAAGGCGACAAGGCCGCACACCTCATTTTCATGAAACAATTTCGTATGTTATTTTTCTATCAATTAAGTTCGGAATGGATGGGTGAAAGCCTTTCGGCCTGCACCCATTCCGCCGCAAAACAATTGCGTTATGCTTTTGTAACCTGTGCCTGAATCGCTTTCATCAGCGGGAATCCACTGATTGGGTCAAACACATTGTCGTGTGTGATCAAATTGACGTTTGCTTCGTTCCATCCATGTGTGATTTGGATAACGCCGACACCAATTTCATTCGCCGCCATAACCGTTGCGGGAATTTCGATTTCACCCATCACCGTGCTAACTTTAACGCGGTCACCGGTTTTGATACCCAAACGCTGTGCGTCAACCGGATTCATCTCCACTTCCGGCGCCTGCAGAGCAGATGCCAGTGCTTTGATGTTATGGTTGCGTTCGTGGTAGTACATCACTTTTCGTGCACCCGTAACCAATGTGAACGGGAATTCCTCGCTCTTATTGGAATTGGATTTCGGCGGGATATATTCGGCAATTTCCGGATAGCCGTTTTCCTTTAGAATTTCGGACGCAAACTCGAATTTACCGGTTCTGGTATTAAACGGTTTTTCGCCTTTTGCCAGCTTGTCCACGTGTTTCGCATATTTTTTCTCGGCATAATTGTAGCCGGACGGATGATTCTTCAGAGTTTCAATCGAAACTCCGGTATCCTCAATCAGCCATTTATTGAGCTCATCCTCGTTTTCCCACGGGAAGTAATCGCCGGCGCCCATGCGGTGCGCAAGATCGTGGAAGAACATGTACTCGTCCTGAATTTCCGGTTCCGGCTCCATTACGCGGGTTGTCAACGTTACGGTCTGATAGCCGCCGTGGGTGTGCAGTTCGCTTCTCTCCAAGTAGGAAGCCGCAGGCAGAACGTAATCGGCAAGCTTAGCAGTTTCCGACATAAACAGATCATGTACAACCAGCAAATCCATTTTGCTCAGCGCTTTGCGCACTTTTAAGCTGTTCGGATTGGTCATCGCCGGGTTTGCGCCGGTCAGCACCATCGCCTTGATTGGGTAAGGCTTTCCGGTCAAAATTCCATCCATCATGGTCATGGTGTGGCATTCCTGACGGTAATGGTACAGGATTGGGAATCTGTCTGCGCCAATCGGCTCCAAATGCTTGAGCGGTTTTTCGTCATAAAGCGTCAAATCTCTCTGACCGAACATGAGAGGGGAGTAGTTTGCGCCTTTTTGGTCAACCAGTCCAAGCAGTCCATCCAAATACGCACAAGCGCGGATGTTGTTGATTCCGTTTTCATGATGTTCCAGTCCGTTTCCGACATAAACGACGGCATGCGGCATGTTTTCTTTGAGCAAACGCGCAACTTCCGGAATGAATTTTGCGGCATCACAGCCTGTTTCGGAAGCAACATAATCATAGGTAAACGATTCTGCATAGGCTTTTACTTTTTCGTAGCCGACCGTAAATTTCTCTACAAATTCGTGATCGATCCAGTCGTTGTGAATCAGTTCACGAATCAGTCCCCATGCAAACGCACCATCGGAGCCCGGTTTTACCTGAACATAGGTGTCCGCCTGACGGGAAATCGTGCTTAAACGAACATCAATACAGATGAGTTTTGCACCATTTTTACGTGCACGGTTGATCTGCTGGGTCATATTCGGATGAGCCTGCGGCGGGTTTGCGCCCCAAACCAGGATACAGTCGGAATTTTCAAAATCCGGGTGTGAATTCCAGCGGCCGTAAACCAGCGAATAGCCAATCCAGCGGCTTGCAAAGCAGGCGGAATCATTTGAGAAGTAGTTTGGAGAACCGATGGCATGAATCCAGCGGCGTGCAAGTTCTTCTTCCTGCGCAAAGCCAACCGCTTCGCCTTTCCAAACGCCAATCGAACGAGCGCCGTCTTTTTCACGAATCGCGTTGAGTTTTTCCCCAATTTCATCCAATGCCTGCTCCAGCGGGATTTCCACAAAGCCGTTTGCTGTTTTTTTCAGCGGCTTTTTAATGCGGTCGGGATGATAAATCATATCGGTGCCGTGGCTTCCTTTAATGCAAAGGCGTCCCCGGTTCCAGCAAAACTCTTTATTTCCTTCTATTTTCGTCACTTTGCCGTCTTTCACGTGTACGTCGATTCCGCAGTGGTCGTCGCACATTCTGCAAAGGGTTTTTACAATTTTTGTTTCACTCATTTCGTACACCTCCGATTAAAGTTCTTTGATGAGATGCGCCAGTTTCTTATCCAGTGTTTGGCGCTTGCTCTCGACTGCATCTTCCACTTCTTCATGATGGAGCGCTCCGCCAATGCAGTG
>CALLQM010000074.1 GCA_938014855.1 uncultured Clostridia bacterium
GTACGGCCTGTTCCAGGATGTCACGTGGCAGGATGCGGACTTCGACTTTATCGAGACTGCGGCTGTTTCGGGCGCGGTCGGCTGGGAAGCGGATGGCGGTAAACAGTATTTTCGTCCGGACGCTCCGGTAACCAGAGAGATGCTGGCCAAGGCGATTTTTATTTTGTATGAGTTCCATGCTAAAGACCAGAGCGCCCCGATCGGCGATCTGGCGCAGTGCGAAAAACCAAACATCGTCCAGACTTTGGTCGATAACGGCATTTTTGCGCTGGAAAACGGCAGCTTCGAGCCGCAGAAACCGATGACCTGCGGCAAAATCGCCGAAATTCTCCAGCAGCTCCCTCCGGTAAGCCGGGAAACCGGAATCGATTCGTAACCGTAAAATAGATTAGAAACGCCCCCAAACGCAGGATCATCCCTGCGTTTGGGGGCGTTTTGTTGGTTAACGTTTTGCAAGTGCAGCGGCAATCTAGAAATGCAGAATTTTACTGTAACGGTCAACGGTCTGCTCTGCCGCCCGTTTGCGGACATGTGTGACCGCTTCATAATGCTTTCCCAGCAGCGCATAGATGTCCGGCGAAATCCCGCCGGTTTCTGCCATCCTTTTAAGGACGGATAGCGCCTGCTCTTTTGGCATCCCCGCGCGGTAAGGCCGGTTTTCGGTGATGGCTGTAAAGATGTCTGCAACGGCCATGATCCGGGAACCTAAGGAAAGACCGTGCGCTTTTAGGTGGAACGGATACCCCCGGCCGTTTAATTTTTCGTGGTGGTAAGCGGCCCATTGGGTGATCGTTTCAAATCCGCAGATCGGTTTTAAAAGGCGGTAGGTGTAAAAGCTGTGCGAACGGATGATGTCGTATTCCGAAGGCTCTAAACTCCCCTGCTTTTCTAAAATTTCCCGCGGGATTGCAAGCTTGCCGATGTCATGCAGGTTCCCGGCGATATGCATCATTTTGCATTCGTCTTCCGATAGCCCGGATAGTTCTGCAAGTTTCACAGCGGCAGCGGCAACTCCGGCGGAATGCATGGCGGTGAAGGAGCTGCGAAAATCGATGATGCGGGCAAAAATCTGCGTGAGATCCACCACTTCGTCCAAAGTCAGTTTGACCGCGTCCAGCGCTAAACCGTCGGTGATGTTCGTAACCGATGGCTGGTAGGTTAAATCGAGCCATAGGGCTTCCCGGTCGCATATCTGTAAAAATGCATCCACAAGATCGGGGGCAAATAAAGTCCCCCGCCTTTTTTTTACATATTCTTTCATAAACTGGATTTGGCTTAGGATGCACACATCCCGCTTTATTAAAACTGCGATCCGGTCCGCAAGATGAATGATGTGCGAAAATCGCGGAACCGTTTCCCCGAGAAAGGCGGTTCCCGCCCCGTTGTTCCAGGGAATGTGGTGAAATTTGATGACGGCTGAAACATCTGCTAAAATCGGGAAATCCGCCACCAGCCTTGCGCCAAGGAACGCGTGGTCGTTGATGTTGGAATGTTCCTCTTCCACAAAATCCAGATCATCACGCAGTGCAATCGCGCCGACATCATGCAGAAGTGCCGAAACAACGAGGATTTGTTTTTCCTCGATGGAAAGCCCCAGCGCATCCGCAACGTGGTAAGAAAGATAGGCGACCTGCTGATGGTGGTCGGTGACTTCGGGGCTGATTAAATCCACCGCTTTCGTGATGCAAACCAATAAGTCAAATAAATTTGAAAAATACTGATCTTCCCCCGGCATGATTTCCCCTCCCCTGTTTTTCGCAGCAAACTACATCGATTTTCTGCTTTTTTAGGATGCCTTTTTGCCTTTTTGTTTTTTGGCCAGCCCAGTCGGTCCGACCGGCCTGTTTATGGTGTTTTTATTATATAACAGAGCCTTAAAAATGGCAAACAAAGGGGGAAAAAGGGGCACTTTATCGAAAGGTTTCCTCCTGCTGGGCGCGCAGCGTCCACAGGACGCTGTCCGAGCGGTCCTCGATCATATCATAAGTGATGATCTCTCCCTTTTTGATGTCGCGGACTGCAACATTGCCGGTAATCATATGGCCGGGGACGGCGCTATCGAGCGCTCGGCGTGTCGCCGGTACGATCATAGCCTTTAATTTTAGGTCATGGTCGGTGCCAAGCGGCTCGCCGGCCTTGATGTCGCGCTCGGCGCGTTTTATTAGATCATAATACGGTTTATATTCCAGCGTACCAGTGTCCAGACCGAGCAGCGCCGCGGAAAGGATGGTCGTGGAAACTTCGACTCCGCAGAGATGGTACGGGCGGTAGATCACCGCGGCGGAACAATCGTAGTTTGGAATCTGGCCTTTGGTGGTTAAAATATAGTTGGAGTAGGCATTATCACAGCGCACGACCAGATAGACCCCGCCGCCCATACCGGATTCATCCGGACGGCGCAGGTTAGTATGTACGTCGATCACACCTTCTGTTTCATAAATGCCCTTGTTTTTCTTCGCGCAGTAAGCGACCGGAAGTTCGGTGATGCGCAGCGCCGCATCGGTTAGATCCGGACATGCGGGACGCATACCGGTGGCGTTTGCCACCATGGTCATTTCGCATAGGTCAAATGCGCCGGCGCCGGGAAGGTCTTTTAAAAGTTCTGCGCGCTTGGCAAGATATTCTTCTACCTTTCCTTCCGGGATCATGCGGAAATAGGGCATATCTTCCGGAGCGATATGGGCAACGTAGTCCTCATGCACAGTGATACCGTCCGCCTTGATCGAAACCGTGCCTGCTTCTTCATCCAGAATAAATTCGCCATCTCTGGCTTTACCTGCGCTGATCACCGTTAAACCGATGGCGCGCGCCCATTCTACCATTGCCATCAGCAGCGCCGGCTGGTCGCCGTCAACGGGAGAATAAACAACACCGCTGTCCTTTGCCAGCTTTTTGAGGATGGGGCCGACTACGCTGTCCATTTCTTTGCTGATGGCGGCAACGCATTTGCCTTTGCGAATCGCATGTAGGCAGTTTGCCGCGCCGACTTCGGGAACGCGGCGAGGATGCGGCGCTGTTGTTCCAAGATCAGCTGCAGCAGCTTGCTCGCGAAAACGAAATGCCAATCCCGCAAATCGAGCCGGGAGCACTGGCCGTTTTTCAGGGATATTCGTTTGAAGGCAATGTGCGTGAACTTTGCAATCTGGCCGAACGCGTTTTTGTGTGCTGCGAAAATAACTGCGTCAGCTGTAAGGATGTGCGGAAAGCTCTGCATATGGAAGATGTGCCGGCCCGGCACGCGGCTGCAAAAAAACAAGCCGGAGCCGGCGGCGCGGATACCGGAGAAAAAGAGCGGATCCGCCGGGCGCTGGAGCAGTGCGCCTATAACCGCACCCATACTGCGAAACTGCTTGGATGCGACCGTTCGACCCTCTGGCGCAAAATGCAGAAGTATCCGGATCTATGTAAAAAGTAAAGTGTTGCAGGTGTTGCACCGTTGCAACATGCCGCGCTCGGAAAACAAAAAAAGGTCGTTTCGTAAGACTAGAAAAGTGCGTACCTCTAAAAATAAAGAATTGAGTCTTCCCAAATTAGACAAGTTTGGCAGAAATAATTATCTGATTTTATCAAAATGATTCTTTAAAAACAAAATTAAAAGAGAATTTGCGGAACATGGCACGATATTTGCTGCTTACTTTATCGAGCGTATTTGTAAAAATGACAGATATAAAAAAGAGCAGGAGGATTCGCTTATGTCTACCGCGTACATATTGGTTGCCTTTGCACTGGTCATCATACTCATGATCGTCTTGATCTCCAAGTTTCATGTCCATCCAGGTATCGGTATTCTGGTTGCTTCCATGATCCTTGCGATCGCACTTGGTTATAATTGGGCGGAAATCGAGGGAGATATCAATTCCGGTTTTGCCGGCACGATCAAAAGTGTTGCGATTGTGATATTCCTGGGGTGTATCCTTGGCACGGTGCTTGAAAAAACAGGCGCTGCCGTCCGCATCACCAAATGGACCATTGATCTTGTGGGTGAAAAAAACATCATCTGGGCAATTGCCATTGCATCTTTTATCCTCGGTATTCCCATTTTTGTCGACAGTGTGGTTATTCTGCTGATCCCGATCGTTTCCCTGTTGGCGGTCAAGACCAATAAGTCGATGATGAGTTACGGCACTGCGCTGTATCTCGGCGCGCTAACAACCGCTTTGCTGGTTCCGCCTACCCCGGGGCCCGTTTCTGCCGCGGCTCTGCTGGGTGTTCCGCTTGGTCAGGCGATCCTGTGGGGCGCTGTGATCTCGATTCCCAGCGTCATTGGCGCCACCCTTTATTGCAAAACGTTGAAGGATCCGGTTCTACCGAAAGAGGAATATGTTCTTGCCGCACAAAACACCGACGAAAGAAAACTGCCCAGTCTGGGACAGTCTTTGATGCCGATTTTGCTCCCATTGGCGCTCATTGGAATTAGCACGTTTTCTTCCCTTTCGTTCCCCGACAGCAAGTTTGCAAATGTTATGGCGTTTTTAGGCAGTCCGCTGGCGGCGCTGT
>CALLQM010000075.1 GCA_938014855.1 uncultured Clostridia bacterium
GGAGTTTGATTGGTCACCACTTTTGATTTCTTTGCGCACGGTGCTGATTGCAGGGGTGCTGGTATTCCTGCTCGGTATCAGTTTTGCCCGATTTTTTCTGTATGTGGACGGGCGGATCAAATGGCTGACCGATGTGCTGTTTACGCTGCCGCTTGTTCTGCCTCCTACGGTGATTGGGTTTTTCCTATTGGTGCTGTTCGGAAAGAACAGCCCGATTGGAAAAACCCTTGCACAGATCGGATTGTCCTTAATTTTTTCATGGCAGGCAACCGTTTTGTCAGCCGTAGTTGTTGCATTTCCGCTCATGTATCGCGCGGTGAAAGGTGCTTTTGAACAAGTAGATGAAAACCTTATTTGGGCGGCTCGCACACTGGGAATGACCGAATTTAAAATTTTTCTTCGCATATTGATTCCTCAGGCTTGGCCGGGAATTGCGGCCGGAGCGGCGCTTTCCTTTGCGCGGGCACTTGGCGAATTTGGCGCCACGCTGATGATCGCGGGCAATATACCGGGCCGGACGCAGACCATTCCGATTGCGATTTATTTTGCGACTTCAGCAGGTAAAATGCAGACGGCAGGAATTTGGGTTGCGGTGATTACGTCCGTTTCGTGTGTAGCGCTCGCCTTGATGAACTACTTCAATTCCCGCGCGAAAGGAGGCATAAAATGAGCCTTCTGGTAGACATACAAAAAGATTTTCAAGGCTTTAAACTTGAAATACAGTTGGAAACGAACAAGGAAGTTTTGGGCATCCTCGGAGAATCCGGCAGTGGAAAAAGCATCACCCTGCGGTGCATTGCCGGAATTGAAAAACCCGACAGCGGTACCATCATACTGAATGGAAAAACGCTATTTGATGCACGCAAGGGCATCAATCTGCCGCCGCGCAAACGAAATGTTGGGTTAATGTTTCAAAATTACGCGCTTTTTCCGCATATGACGGTGGCGCAAAATATTGCTTCGGGAATTCAAGATAAACACAGCCAGCCGCAGATTAAGAAATATTTGGAATTGCTTCATTTAGAGGGATTGGAATCGCGCTATCCCAAACAGCTTTCCGGCGGACAGCAGCAGCGTGTGGCATTGGCGCGCATGATGGCTGCACAGCCGGATGTTTTATTGCTTGATGAACCGTTTTCCGCTTTGGACGGTCGTCTACGGCGGGAAATTGAACCGGACTTTACGGCGGCTCTCAAAAAGTTTGATGGACCTGTGGTGTTTGTATCCCATAGTTTTCATGAGGTGTATCGTTTTAGTACACGGACTGCGGTGGTTTCCGATGGAAAAAAGGTGGAGGAAGGCGATACCAAATCGTTATTTGCTCATCCGAAAAAACTGACAACCGCAAAATTGCTTTGCTGTCCCAACCTCACAAAGCTGGATCGTACCGGATTTGCTTCGGGGTGGAATATGAAGTTTGATCAAGCTGATTGCCAGGATGCTGATTGGGCTGGCGTCTTTGGTGAAGATGTGGAATTGAGCAGTGACACAGAAAATGGTATTCCGGTTCACATAAAACAAATGAATGAAGGCGTGTATGATTGCACTGTTCAGCTTGAAATGGCTGGCGCGCCTGAGTCATTACAGCTGTTTTGTTCCAAATCTATGGCAGAGAAAGCGGCGCAGCTTTCTGCGCAGGGAAATCTTTTTGTAAAAATTCCGTATAAAAAAATATTATTTCTCAAAGAATAAAAATAATTGTGTTTTACAATTATTTTTATTCTTTTTTATTTATAATGCATAAATGATATTTGTTATTGATTAATAAAATATTATATTTTTTATTTTTTGTAATAAAAATCTATTACAAATTAAAAAAATATGTTATAATAATAGTATTACAAAAATTATTATTGGAGGTTTTATCATGAACAAAGTTATTTCAGCAAAAAATGCACCAGCAGCAGTAGGCCCGTATTCTCACGCAATGATGGGTGGAAATGTTTTGTACACTTCCGGTCAGCTCGGTCTTGATCCGGCAAACGGCGCTCTTCCTGAAGGTGTGGAAGCACAAGCAAAACAGGCACTGGAAAACCTTGGAGCAGTCCTAAAAGAAGCTGGAATGGATTTTTGCGATGTTGTCAAAACAACCGTATTTCTAGCAAATATGGCAGATTTTGCTGCAATCAATAAGATCTATGCCGACTATTTTAAAGGCGATTGCCCGGCACGTTCCTGCATTCAGGTTGCCGCACTTCCGAAGGCAGCTTTATTTGAAATTGAGGCGATTGCCGTCAAATAATACCTTATTTCGACAAATTGCACAAAAATTAGATTGATATTTTTTTATTAAACTTTGATAATATTATTGCAAACTATCCTTACATAAGCTATATTATACTATAGCAAACAAATAAAAAGAATGGCTAAAAAAATTTTGTAAGGATGTGTTTGTGATGAAGGATGGTACACACAAAGCGGCAGGCTCGCTTTTCGAATTGGAAGGCGTGCCTCCGCTTAAGCAGGTTATTCCTTTGGGACTGCAGCATGTTGTCGCGGCAATTGTTGGTGTGGTTACGCCTGCGATCTTAGTGTCAAATACCT
>CALLQM010000076.1 GCA_938014855.1 uncultured Clostridia bacterium
ACCATTCGGGTAGATGAGGTGGTGGTGGCGCGGGATTACGGCGATCTGCCCACGCTAGGCGGCATCATTGAGATCTGTGGGCGCGAAGGCGTGAAATCCAGTCTGCTTCCGTTTTATTCCAAATATCTGCCGGCACATCCGCATATTGACGAGATCGACGGCATTCCGCTCATCAATCTCCGCAGAATTCCGCTGGACAATCTGATCAACAGCTTGATGAAGCGCAGTTTTGATATTGTCGCGGCTTTCATTTTGCTGGTGCTTCTTTCTCCTGTGATGCTGCTAACCGCCGCCTGCATCCGGATTTCTTCGCCCGGCCCTGTGATTTACCGCCAGGAGCGGATCGGACGCAACAAAAAGGGATTCACCATGTATAAATTCCGTTCGATGCAGGTTCAGAATCCGGGGGACATGACCACATGGTGCTGCCGAAACGACACGCGGCGCACGAAATTCGGTGCGTTTATCCGCAAATACAGCATCGACGAACTCCCGCAGCTGTTCAATGTCTTAAAAGGGGAGATGAGCCTCATCGGTCCGCGCCCAGAAAGACCGTTTTTCGTGGAAAAGTTTCGGGATGAAGTTCCGCTATATATGCTCAAACATCTTGTGCGCCCCGGCATCACTGGATGGGCGCAGGTGAACGGCTGGAGAGGCGATACTTCCATTGTGGAGCGGGTCAAATGCGATCTGTTTTACATTGAAAACTGGTCGTTTATGCTGGACATCAAAATCTTGCTGATGACGCTCGCCAAAGGGTTCATCAATGAGTCGGAGGAACTATGAGTTCATAGTACAAAAATATAAGGAAAGACTATATTTATAAAGCAGAGCAATTGACAGAAATTGACAAAGCAGATATAATCAGTACCGTTTTAGGATAAAGAATAACACGGTCAAAATACACACATGCAGTGAAGGACGTATGTGAAAATGGATAATGAAAACTATTCCGGGCGGCTTAAAGCAACCAGAATGACGGTGCTGATCGGCATTACGGTTCTGATTTTGCTTTTGGCTGTGGGCGCATGGGAATATGTGCAGTCGAAGCTCGATAAGATCAACTACGTGCAGGACGCGAATGATCAGATTGAGCAGGCTGAGCTCGAACCGGCGTTTACCGATGTTGGCGGCGAAAAATATTTTAATATTCTGCTGCTTGGCACGGATGAACGAAGCGAAAAATTCAGTGTGGATGCCCGTTCCGATTGTACGATGCTTTTGAGTCTGAATTTAAAAGACCATACCGCGGATCTGGTTAGCCTGGAGCGTGGCATCGGGGTGCCCATCGAAGGGCACGAGGACGATT
>CALLQM010000077.1 GCA_938014855.1 uncultured Clostridia bacterium
CCAACGAAGCAGTCACCGAATATTCGGGACGCGGAGTCGGCATGGATGTTGTCCGAAAGAATTTGGAAAAAGTAGGCGGTACCATCAGTGTGGACAGCACCCGAAATGTCGGAACTACATTCACCATTAAAATTCCGCTCACTCTTGCAATCGTAGATGGTATGGAAATTTCCGTGGGAGAAAATATCTTTACCATTCCCATTACGTCCATTAAACAATCCTTTAAAATATTCGATTCCAAACAGGTTATCTATAATACAGATGGCTCTGAAATGATCATGATTCGCGGAGAATGCTTCCCTATCGTGCGGCTGCACGAGCTATTTTCCATTGAAAATGGTATCCAAGATTTGACCGAAGGAATCGTACTTCAGATTGAAAATGCAAACCATGTTGCCTGCATCTTTGCGGACGAACTGATTGGCGAACAGCAAGTAGTGGTTAAGCCTTTCCCAACGTTTCTTAATCGGTATAATATTAAGCAGTGCGGACTCTCAGGATGTACGATTTTGGGAGATGGAAGCATCAGCTTGATTTTGGATGCCAACAACTTACTGAGCATTTTTGAAAGGCAGTGATGGACATGGAAGAAAACAATGTGAATACAGCAATGGATGATTTGCAGGGAAGATTTCTAACATTTTATATAAATGACACGATTTACGGAATTGAACTGCTAAATGTAATCGAGATTATCAGTGTTCAGCATGCAACTAGAATTCCAAGTGTGCCAGAATATATCAAGGGAATTATCAACCTGCGGGGAAAAGTAGTTCCGGTCATCGATGTGCGCTTGAAATTGAAACAACCGGAACGCGCATATGACGAAAAAACGTGTATTATTGTTGTGGTTATTGAAGATATGCAGGTCGGATTGATTGTTGACCGAGTTTCGGAAGTGGTCACGATTGATCAAGGGGAACTGGCAGATCCTCCTTCCATTGGAAACTCAAGCAGTGAGAAATATTTGCAGTCAATCGCTACCGTGGGCGATAAAGTCGTTCTAAATATCGACTGCCGCAAATTTTTTCACAGTGATCTATTCTACACGAAAATTTAACAGAGGAGGTTTGATCAAATGACATTTGCTTCCTCTTCCGGTCTTATTACCATAAATGATAAAGAATTTTTATCTCTCACCAAATTTGTCAAACAAAAATACGGAATCAATCTTGAAAAAAAACGGGTTTTGATTGAAGGCCGATTGTCCAATATGCTTCGAGAACGAGGCTTTACCAATTTTCAACAATACTTGGATGTTCTATTCCAGGATAGTTCTGGAAGTGAAGTGACCGCACTTCTTAATAAACTAACCACAAACCATTCCTATTTCATGCGGGAACGGGAACATTTTGATTTTCTGCATACGCATGTTCTTCCTTATTTCGAAAGCACCCGTCCCAAGCATGATTTGCGCATTTGGAGCGCCGGATGTTCCGCAGGACAGGAAGCATACACCATGGCAATGGCGATTGACGAGCATTTCGGTCCCAAAAAATCTTTGTGGGATACCACCATACTTGCAACTGATATCTCTATGAATGTCTTGGAAAAGGCAAAAAAGGCGGTTTATTTACCGGATAATATTAAAGATATGCCTGAAACGTGGAAAAAGAAGTATATGATTCAACAGCCGGATGGAACTTTTCAAGTTTGTGAAAAAATTAAAAAGCAGGTGGTCTTTCGGCCATTTAACTTAATGAATCCATTCATGTTTAAAAAACCGTTTGACCTTATTTTCTGCCGCAATGTTATGATTTATTTTGATGCTCCTACAAAGGAAGCTCTCATCAAAAAGTTTTATCATGCTACCACAAACGGAGGATTTCTATTTATCGGTCACTCTGAAGTAATTAATCGGGAAACCACAAATTATCGGTATATCAAACCCGCAATTTATCAAAAAGGAGGCCGACCCGGTTGAGAGAGCTCTCTAAGATTAAAGTTCTGATCGTGGATGATTCCATTCTTTTTCGTCAGACATTAGAACGGGAGCTCACCAATGATTTAAATATTGAAATTGTGGGCACTGCCATAGATGCCGATGATGCAATGGAAAAAATCCAATCACTGAAGCCCGATGTTCTGACATTGGATGTAGAACTACCAAAAATGAATGGTTTAGATTTTTTGAAAAAGATGCTTCCAATTTATCCCATACCGGTGGTCGTTGTAACATCGCAGCCCCTCAGTGCTTTAAATGCGTTGGATGCAGGTGCTGTGGATTTTGTAAAAAAGCCTGAAGTAAAATCCTCATTAGACTTGCATGGATTTATCAATGAGCTTACCATAAAAATTAAGATTGCATCAACTGCTCGCATTGTCAAAAAACATCTGGCATCTACCCCACGGTTTCAGCACATCGCATTTTCGAAACAAGAAGATCACCCAATTATCGCAATTGGAGCCTCCACAGGCGGCACAGAGGCGATCCTATCCATTCTTCGTGATCTTCCCCCATCAACCCCCGGAATCGTCGTTGTGCAGCATATGCCGCCTGTTTTTACAAATATGTATGCTCAGCGTCTCAACAAAATTTGCCAGCTGCATGTACGTGAGGCAAAAAACAAGGATCGTGTTGTTCCGGGAACGGTTTTAATTGCCGCAGGCGAATACCATTTGCGTCTGGCGAAGGATTCTCGGGGCTATTACGTGAAAAGTGAAAAAGGCGCAAAAGTAAGTGGTCACTGCCCATCCGTTGATGTTTTATTTGAATCTGTTGCCGAAGTTGCAAAAAATAAAGCAATCGGTGTAATCCTGACTGGAATGGGTGCAGATGGAGCTGCAGGGCTTACCAAGATGCGGCGTGCGGGCGCTTATACAATCGGGCAAGACAAGGAGAGCTGTGTCGTATATGGCATGCCAATGGTTGCATTTAACAAAGGCGGCGTCACCAAACAGCTTCCTTTAAATAAAATATCCGGAGAGATTATTCGGCAGTTGAATTCCGAAAAATAATCATACAAAAAATGGGCAGATTTATCTGCCCATTTTTTAATACACAAGATTTA
>CALLQM010000078.1 GCA_938014855.1 uncultured Clostridia bacterium
CATCATCGGAAATCTTCTGCGAAACCGTTACACCGTCCACCTGCTCTTGAAGAGGATTTTTTACATCCTGCGCAACATCTGCGGTAGCAGTATAATAAGAATTCATCAGTTCCCCGATATAGATACCGGCCGGAACGGTCATTTCACCGGATTTAGCAACCCATGAGGTATTGCCGCCCACTGTGCACGCACTAAGGCCGGCAGTTATGACCAACGAAAGAACCGCAGCCAGAGACTTTTTCGCAAAACCCATATTCATCGTCCTCCTGTAAGGGGTAATTAACATACTTTGTCATTATACATCCTTGGGTCTAAAAAGTCCACAAGAAATTGTAAACAATCGTATCGCTGTAATTTCGGAAGTTTCGCCGCTCATCGCGAAAAGCGCCTCCCGAATTGTCGCGATCGGTGCCGTATTCTGGGGTATTTTGACTGAAAGATACGGTCGTGCGCCTGCGCTTACCATCACGCGCCCGCGCAGATTGACGGCAAGGTTTCCCGCCCGCACCATATCCATCTTTTCCGGATAAAGCAGAACGCTGTTTACGCGCTGGGAGATTTCCACAATCCCCATCCGGGAGGCCATATTGCGCACCAGCGCCACATCCACAAGCCCCTTGACCGCGTCAGGCGGATCGCCGAAACGGTCGATCAGCTCGTCGGTTAAATCCATCGCGTCGTCCTCATTCTGGATCGCAGCGATTTTCTTATAAATATCGATGCGCTGGGCGAGGTTATCGATGTAATCCTCCGGAATATGCGCTCCAACGTTGACATCCACCATACATTCGGCGGCAGGTTTTTCCACCGTCTCGCCGCGCTGTTCGGCGACAGCTTCGGACAGCATCCTTAGATACATATCGTAACCGACCGCCTCCATATGTCCGTGCTGCTGAGAACCGAGAATATTGCCGGCGCCGCGAATTTCCAAGTCACGCATCGCAATGCGAAAACCCGATCCGAACGAGGTAAATTCCCGGATAGCGGCCAGACGTTTGGCGGCAATGTCGGAAAGCTGCTTATCTTTTTTAAACGTTAGGTAGGCAAAAGCACGCCGGTTGGAACGGCCCACACGCCCGCGGATCTGGTAAAGCTGGGAAAGCCCCATGCGGTCAGCATCTTCAATGACAAGCGTGTTGCAGTTCGGGACATCCACACCGGTTTCGATGATCGTGGTGCAGACCAGAATGTCCACTTCATAATCGAGAAGCTGCTGCCATACGCGGGAGAGCTGCTCCTCTGTCATTTTCCCATGCGCGGTAACAATGCGCGCCTGCGGCAAAAGCTGCTGGATCCGGAAGGCACAGCTGTCGATGCTTTCGACGCGGTTATGCAGATAAAACGCCTGCCCGCCGCGTCTGAGTTCGCGTTCGAGCGCCTGCTTGATGACACCCCAATCGTGCTCCACCACATAGGTCTGCACCGGATGCCGATCCTGCGGCGCCTCCTCGATGACTGACATGTCCCGGATGCCGCTCATTGCCATATTTAAAGTACGCGGGATCGGCGTCGCGGAAAGCGTAAGTACATCCACCGCAGCGCGCATCTCTTTAAATTTTTCTTTGTGGCGCACCCCGAACCGCTGTTCTTCGTCGATGATGCACAGCCCGAGGTCTTTAAACTTGACATCGTTCTGCACCAGCCGGTGGGTGCCGATCACAATATCGGTTTCCCCACGCCGCAGTTCGTCAAGCACCTGCTTTTGCTCTTTCGGGGTCCGGAAACGGGAAAGCAGGTCAACTTTCACCGGGAACCCCTCCATCCGCTTGCGGATGGTCTGATAATGCTGCCAGGCAAGGATCGTGGTCGGAACAAGGAGCGCGCACTGCTTGCCGTCCATCACGCACTTAAACGCGGCGCGCACCGCAACTTCGGTCTTGCCGAATCCCACATCGCCGCAGAGCAGCCTGTCCATAGGGACCGGACGCTCCATATCCGCCTTGATTTCCTCAATACAGC
>CALLQM010000079.1 GCA_938014855.1 uncultured Clostridia bacterium
GGATGGAAACAGCCGAAACAGCGTGGCAAGCGGTTGGTCGCCAATCGCCAGCCACTGCCTGGATCTCACGCTTGCACCCGGCGAATCCAAAACGATTCTATTTGTTCTTGGGTACTGCGAAAACCCAAGCGAGCAAAAATGGGAGCGCTCGGGCGTGATTAACAAAGCGCCCGCGCGCGATTTAATTTCGCGGTTTTCAAAACCGGAACAGGTGCAGTCTGCGCTCGATGCGCTCAAATCGTACTGGGAGAAACTTCTGGGGCGGTTTCAAATCCACAGCAAGGACGAAAAGCTCGATCGGATGGTCAATATTTGGAACCAATATCAATGCATGGTCACCTTTAATCTCAGCCGCAGTGCCAGTTATTTTGAAAGCGGCGTCGGTCGAAGCATGGGCTTTCGCGACAGCTGTCAAGATCTGCTCGGATTTGTGCATCTGATTCCGGAACGTGCGCGTCAGCGCATTTTGGATATCGCATCCATTCAGTTTGAGGATGGAAGCACCTGGCATCAATACCAAGTGCTCACCCGCCGTGGAAATGCAGACGTCGGCACAGGATTCAACGATGACCCTCTTTGGCTGGTTGCCTGTACATCCGCTTATCTGCGCGAAACCGGCGACAGCTCGATTCTTTTGGAAAACGTGCCGTTTGACAGCGACGAAACCCTTGCACAGCCGCTGATGGAGCACCTGCGGCGCAGTATTCAATATACGATCAGCCACCGCGGTCCTCACGGTCTGCCGCTGATTGGGCGCGCCGACTGGAATGACTGCCTGAATTTAAACTGCTTTTCGGATGAACCGGGAGAGAGTTTTCAAACCTGCGCCAATTTTGAAAGCGGCAAAGCGGAAAGCGTATTTATTGCCGCCATGTTTGTGCAGTATGGGCGCGAATATGCCGAGATCTGCCGCCGCTGGGGAACGCAGAAAGAAGCGGAAACCGTGTTGCAGGCGGTACAGGATATGGAGCAGTCCGTGCTCAAATATGGCTGGGACGGAGAATGGTTCCTACGCGCCTATGATGCCTTTGGCGGCAAAGTAGGAAGCCATGAATGTGAAGAAGGAAAAATCTATATCGAGCCGCAGGGATTCTGTGTTCTTGCAGGCATCGGTAAAAAAGAAGGATACGCCAAAACCGCGCTGGAAAGTGTGCGCAAGCACCTCACCACGCAATACGGCACCTGCCTGCTTGCGCCCTGCTACACCTCTTATCACCGCGAGCTGGGAGAAATCAGCAGTTATCCGCCGGGTTACAAAGAAAACGGCGGCATTTTCTGCCATAACAATCCTTGGGTCAGCATTGCGGAAGCAGCTGCGGGAGACCCCGAGGAAGCGTTTGCGGTTTATCGCCGCACCTGCCCCGCTTATGTGGAAGAAATCAGCGATATTCACCGCACCGAGCCCTATGTTTACAGCCAAATGATTGCGGGAGCGGAAGCATCGCGGTTTGGCGAAGCAAAAAACAGCTGGCTTACCGGCACCGCCGCATGGACGTTTGTCAACGTCAGCCAATACCTGCTTGGCATTCGTCCGGGATTTGACGGATTGGAAATTCATCCGTGCCTGCCCGCTTCTATGCCGGGATATCAAGCGGTTCGGTTATACCGCGGTACAAAATATCATATAACTGTAAAGCGCACCGGAACGTATTCGCTTTGTGCGGATGGAAAAATGCTTTCCGGACACATTCTCCCCTTGACAGATAACGCAATTTGTGAAATTATTGTTACCATATAAGGAGGATGCAGATTATGGGGTTTTCCAATCGATTTATTTGGGGAGCGGCAAGTTCCTCTTACCAAACAGAAGGCAGCTGGAACGTCGACGGAAAAGGCCCCAGCATCTGGGACACATTCTGTCATACGCCGGGTCACATTGCTCATGGGGAAACGGGCGATGTCGCGTGCGACGGATACCGCCGAATGAAGGAAGACGTCGCCATTCTAAAAGCGCTCGGGCTTTCTGCTTACCGTTTTTCGGTCAGCTGGCCGCGGGTTCTGCCGGATGGACAAGGGCGCTTAAACGAACAAGGCCTTGCCTATTATGACCGATTGGTCGATTTACTGCTGAAAAACGAGATCACTCCCTATTTAACGCTCTATCACTGGGACCTGCCGGAAGCGCTCCAACAGCGAGGCGGCTGGCAGAACCGCCATACCGCAATGGCGTTTGCGGAGTATGCGGCAAAGATCGCCAAGCATTTTGAGGGGCGCGTCACGCATTATATCACGCTCAACGAGCCGCAGTGTTTTGTCGGGCTAGGCTATCAGGACGGCATCCATGCGCCGGGGTTAAAATTAGATCAAGAAGGAATCCTTGCCTGCGTGCACAATGCACTGCTTGCAGGAGGACTTGGCGCACGCGTTTTAAGAGAAGCAAGCAGCACCCGTCTGCAGATTGGGCTGGCATCCACCGGCCGTCTCTGCTATCCCGTCAAGGATACCCCGCGGGGACGTGACGCAGCATACCGCGCATCGTTTGCCATGTCGGAGCACGACTGGATGTTCACCCACAGCTGGCTGTTGGATGCAGCAATTCTCGGACATTACGAATCGGATGCGCCGGAAGCTCTGCGCGCGTTTGCGGATTCGCTCTCCCCTTCGGATTGGGAGATCATTCGTCAGCCGCTCGACTTTTTGGGCGTCAACGTATACAATGGCCGTCCAGTTGACGACACCGGAGCGGATGTGCAGAAATATCCCGGATTTCCGCGGACTGCTCTCAAATGGCCGGTCACTCCGGATGTGATGTATTACGGCGCTCACTGGCTGTATCAGCGTTACGGGCTCCCGCTTTACATCACGGAAAACGGGCAGTCCTGCAACGACCGCATCTTTTTGGACGGATGCGTGCACGACCCCGACCGGATTGATTTTCTGCACCGCTATCTATCCGCACTTAAAAAAGCTGCCAGCGATGGAATTCCCATTCGCGGATACTTTCATTGGAGCTTTACGGATAATTTTGAATGGCACAGCGGATACGATGAACGCATGGGGCTGGTTTATATTGATTATCAAACCGGCAGGCGGATTCTTAAAGATTCTGCGCTCTGGTATGCCAAGACCGTACGGGAAAACGGCGCTCATTTATGAGCGCCGCCCCGAACGGTCTTTTGTTATGGCTTGTCCTGTTCGGTAAACCTTTTTTTCCAATCTTTTTTATGCTATACTTAACTCAATTCCCTAAATAAAATAACTCGGAGGCGGACTGCATGAAATCAGCAACCAAACGCAGATGGCAGCTAGGACTCAGCTATTTTGTAATGATCTCGCTTGTATCCGCCATAATTTATATCATTGTCGCAATGGTAAAAGCACCGAAACAGCCGATTTTTAATCAGCCGTACCGCCGCACCAAAAGTGAATATGTCCTGATGCTTTTGCAGTGTACGCTCGGTGTGGTTGCTATGATGCTGCCGTCGATTTTAAAAAAGCGTGCTAAATTAGAAATCCCATCTAAAATGATGATTTTTTATACCATTTTTCTGTACTGCGCCATTTATTTGGGAGAAGTACGGGCATTCTATTACACTGTGCCGCATTGGGACACCATTTTACATACGTTCAGCGGCGCAATGCTCGGTGCACTGGGCTTTTCGTTTATCAACTTTTTAAATAACACCGACCGCGTCCCGATTTATTTAAGCCCGCTGTTTGTTGTCACGTTTGCGTTTTGTTTTGCAGTTACGCTCGGTGTGTTTTGGGAAATTTATGAATTTACCGCCGACGGAATCCTTTATACGAATATGCAGAAATATGCCTTGGAAAACGGCACGCTTTTGATTGGGCGCAATGCGCTTGCTGACACCATGAAAGATTTAACCGTGGATATCATTGGCGCGTTTGTCATGTCCGTCGTGGGTTATATTTCGCTCAAATACAAAAAAGGATGGGTGGAATCACTGCTTTTGCATATGCCGCGCCGTTCACAAAGCGAAAAGCAGTTTACAAAATGACCTGCGCTTGTTATAATAATGACAGATTACACTTTAGCACGTCAAATCGCAGTACATACTGCTTGAGCAGATAAACAGGAAGGAAGAAATCACGGATGGAAAAAATTAAGATGTCGACACCTCTGGTTGAAATGGACGGAGATGAGATGACCCGCATCATCTGGAAAATGATCAAAGACGAACTTTTGTCTCCATTTGTGGAGCTCAACTGCGAATACTATGACCTTGGTCTGCCCGAACGCGATAAAACGTCCGATCAGGTCACATATGACGCGGCAAATGCCATAAAAAAATATGGAGTCGGCGTAAAATGCGCGACCATTACCCCGAACCAGCAGAGAATGAGCGAATACAACCTGCATGAAATGTGGAAAAGCCCGAACGGAACCATCCGTGCAGTTTTGGACGGCACCGTTTTCCGCGCTCCCATCTTAGTAGATCAGATTAAACCGGTTGTTCGCAAATGGAAAAAGCCGATCACGATTGCCCGCCACGCTTATGGCGACATTTACAAGGCAACCGAATTCCGCGTTCCGGAAAAGGGGAAAGCAGAATTGGTGTTTACCAATGAGGACGGCAAAGAAACATTCCGCGAAACAGTCTATGACTTTGAATGTCCCGGCGTTTTGCAGGCGCAGTATAACAAAGACAACTCGATTTCTTCGTTTGCACATGCGTGCTTCCAATTTGCGCTGGAAACCAAACAAGATTTGTGGTTTGCAACCAAGGATACGATTTCAAAAAAATATGACCATACATTTAAAGATCTGTTTGCGCAGATTTACGAAGAAAGCTACCGCGAACAATTTGAAACCGCCGGCATCGAATATTTCTATACCCTCATCGATGATGCGGTTGCACGCGTAGTTCGCAGTGAGGGCGGCTTTATTTGGGCATGCAAAAACTACGACGGCGACGTGATGAGCGACATGGTTTCGACCGCTTACGGTTCGCTCGCCATGATGACCAGTGTACTAGTCAGCCCCGACGGCTGTTACGAATATGAAGCCGCGCACGGTACCGTCACCCGCCATTATTACCGCCACTTAAAAGGCGAAGAAACCTCCACCAACGCGATGGCTACTATTTTCGCGTGGTCGGGAGCGCTCCGCCGCCGCGGTCAGATGGACAACAATGCCGCACTTGCCGAATTTGCGGACAAACTGGAGCAGGCTTCCCTGCAAACCATCAACGAGGGCACGATGACCAAAGACCTCGCCGGACTTTGGGAAGGAAGCACCCCGAAAACGGTCAACACCGCAGGATTTATTAAAGAAATCCGCACAAGACTCGAAAAATTAATGAAATAATGCATCAAAAAAAGCCCGCCTTTTGGCGGGCTTTTTTTATCGATTAGAGATTGAGCGATTTTTTCCAGTCCAAGAAGTCATCGAATTCCACGGATTTATCCAAAATGGTTCCGTCCATTTTGATTTCAATGATGCGGTTCGCAATTGTTTGGATGAACTGGTGGTCCTGCGATGAAAACAGCACATTTCCTGGAAAATCAATCAGTCCGTTGTTGATCGCGGTGATGGATTCCAAATCCAAATGGTTGGTCGGCTGGTCGAGCAT
>CALLQM010000080.1 GCA_938014855.1 uncultured Clostridia bacterium
TTATCCATCACTTGGAACGTCTGCCGCTTTATATGCAGGAAAAACTGGCATCGTTTGTACAGACGCGCACGCTCCGGCATAAAAGCGGTTTCGATATCAATTTGGACGTTCGTCTTTTGTTTTCCACTTCGCAGGATCCGGAAAAGCTAGTGGAAAAAGGCGGGCTGTGTGACAAATTGTATTACAGCATCTGCGGAAAATCGCTGGTAGTTCCGGCGTTTCGCAACGATCAAGCGCGCCTGCGGCAGCTTTTGGAAGATCGTATCAGCCGATATGGCGAACGATACGGGAAACCCAATTTGCAAATCGATCAACAGGCATTTGAACAATTACTGCATTATTCCTGGCCGCAGAATCTGCGGGAAATCGAATCGGTTATGGATCGTTTGGCGGCTAACTGCACAGAAATGATTCGGCCGGAGGATATTGCGGTACTAAATTTAAAGCAGGAAGATCTCTCGTGTTATAAAACACTCAGCGATTTAGAAAAAGAGCACATCAGCCGCCTGCTCAGCACCATTCCTAACAAGGATGAGATCGCGCGGATTTTAAATATAGGACGTGCGACACTCTACCGAAAAATAAAAGAATATAAATTGTAAAGGAGTACTTACTATGATTAAAAACAACCCAACTGACAAAGGCCAGCACATTCAAGATCTTCGTGATGCCATTGAGCATAGAGCTACTTGGTTCTTCTATTTGGTACAGGAAGCACGCAAACGCGGACTGGGTCTTGATTTCGCAAGAGACGCAATCAAAGGATGCGGCTGTTTCCACGGCAAAAGCAAATATACCCCAACCGCTGATCTTGAAGCATTTTCCAAAGAATTTGCAAACCAGAACGTGCAGGATATCTTTGAAATGGATGTAACCACCGATCCGTCTGAAATGAACATTGAATTTCATTACTGCCCGCTGGTTTCCGCTTGGAAAAAGCTCACCGATGATGAGGAACTCATTGCGGAACTGTGCGACATTGCTATGGATGGCGACCGCGGTATTGCGACTGCGTTCCCTGATTTCGAGTTCAACCTCGGCAAAACCATTGCAAAGGGCGACGACATCTGCGAAGTCTGCTTCAAAAAGGTTCAGAAATAATCAGATAACAATCAAACGGGCATGCACATTTGTGCATGCCCGTTTTTTTCATTATTTACCGATTTTGATTCCGGAAACTTTCGCATAGTAATTTGCAAGACTGCTATGGTCATCCTGTCCGCGCCCGTCGGCATGGAGCGTCTGCATCATTTCCATGACTTGTGCGGTCAGCGGCAGGGGAGAACCGACACCGTGTCCGGTTTCCAGTGCGTTGTTGAGGTCTTTGATGTGCAGATCGATTTTAAATCCGGGTTTAAAATTGCCCTCCAGCATCATCGGAACTTTTGCGTTCATAACCGTGGAGCCTGCAAGTCCGCCTTTGATGGCGTCAAACACCAAAGCGGGGTCGACTCCGGCTTTTTTTGCTAGTGTAAATGCCTCGGAGCAGGCGGCAATGTTGCAGGCTACGACAACCTGATTGGCGAGTTTTGTTGTGTTGCCCGCGCCTATTTCGCCGCAGTAAACAGCGGATGCGCCCATTTTTAGCAGAATTTCCTCTTTCACGGAATCAAATACCGCACGGTCACCGCCGACCATGATGGAAAGTGTTCCGTCGATGGCTTTCGGTTCGCCGCCCGAGACTGGCGCATCCAGCATTTTGACTCCTTTTGCGGCGCAGGCTTTTTCGACTTCCTGCGAAGCCAGCGGTGCGATGGAACTCATATCGATCAAAATGGTTCCAGATTTTGCACCGTCAAGCACCCCGTTTTCTCCCATAACCACGGTTTTTACATGTGGGGAGTTGGGAAGCATGGTGATGATATACGAGCATTCCTCAGCGACTGCTTTGGACGATGCGGCGGCTTTTGCGCCGGCGGCAACAACGTTTTGTACGCTCTCCTCAATGACATCATATACAACCAGTTCATGACCGGCTTTCATTAAATTTTTCGCCATGGGTTTCCCCATGATTCCAAGCCCTATAAATCCAATTTTCATATTACATAACTCCTATCCTAACAGATTCTTTGCTTTTTCTGCGATGTTTTCCGCGGTCAGTCCGTAATGTTCCATCAATTCAACGGCGCTGTTCGCCGATTGTCCGAATGCATCACCGATTGCGACATAATCCATTGGTGTTGCGCATTTACGTAGAGCAAGCGCCGCCGCGCTGGCAAGTCCGCCGATGAAGGTATGGTCTTCCGCGGTCACAACCGCTTTTACGCTTTTTGCAATGGCTTCGGTTCCTTCATAATCAAACGGTTTCATGGTCGAAACATTGACCACTTTTGCGGAGATGCCTTGTTTTTCAAGCAGTTCGGCCGCCTTCATCGCGTGTTCCACCATCGAGCCATGCGAAAAGACTGCGACATCGCTTCCTTCTTTTAGAATGCGGTGTTTTCCGACAGCAAAGGAATCGGATTCTTTGATGAAATCCGGAAGCTCATTGCGCACCACGCGGATATAAACCGGTCCGTCAATCTCTGCCGCGGCGCGAACCGCCTGCCGTGTTTCCTGTGCGTCGCAGGGAGTCAAAACGGTCATGTTGGGAATAGCGCTCATAATGGCGATATCTTCAACTGCCTGGTGGGTGGAGCCGTCTCCGAAATCGGAAAGTCCGGAGGAAGAACCGCAGATTTTGACATTGAGCCTGCCAATAGAAATTGTCTGACGGATTTGATCGTACGCTCTGCCGGATGCAAATACCGCAAACGTACTGCAAAACGGAATTTTTCCGGCGGCGGCAAGACCTGCCGCGGTTGAGAGCATATCCTGCTCTGAGATGCCCATTTCAAAATAGCGGTCGGGATACGCCTGCTGAAACAAGCAGGACATCGTGGATTTTCCAAGGTCTGCCTCCAGCGCGACAACGTCTTTGTTTTCTGCGCCCAAAGCGACCAATTCTTCGCCGTATGCCAGGCGTTGGCTCTGTGTTTTACTCATAATTCGCACCCCTCCTTATTGATTCAAAGCAGAAATCTGCGCATCCAGTTCGTTTAGCGCGGTTTCATATTGTTCTTTGGTCAGCGAACCGTTATGGAATTTAACGACGTTTTCCGCAAATGAAATGCCTTTCCCTTTTACGGTATGGGCGATGATGACCGTGGGTTTACCTTTTACGGCATCTGCCTTATCCAGTGCGTTCAAAATTTCTTCTGCATTGTGCCCGTCAATCTCAATGACGTGCCAGCCGAAGCTCTCCCATTTTTCCGGCAGAGGATTGGTGTTAAACCGATCAACAATCGGACCGGTTGCCTGCAAACGGTTTTGGTCAACAATTCCGACAATATTGTCCAGCTTAAAATTGGCGGCTGACATTGCGGCTTCCCAAATTTGTCCTTCTGCCATTTCACCGTCACCCATAATGCAGTAGACTTTGCGGTCTTTTTGATCGAGCCGCATTGCAAGCGCCATACCGTTGGCAATCGAAAGCCCCTGTCCCAAGGAACCGGTTCCTGCCTCGATGCCCGGCGTTTTCAGACGGTCGGGGTGACCCTGCAAACGTGCGCCAAGGCTTTTCACGGTGGTCAGTTCCTCTGTCGGAAAATATCCCATTTCTGCCATTGCCGAATATTGCGCAATCGCGGCATGCCCTTTGCTGTCACTACATCTGTCGCGGTTTTCCCATTTTGGATTTTTGGGGTCTATGTTCATTTTGTGCCCATAAAGTGCCGCCACGATATCCGCGCTTGAGCAGGAACCTCCAAGATGTCCAACATGCCCTTCGCCGCCAATCATCAAAACGACATCACGGCGGATACGCGCCGCGAGCTTTTGAATCTTTTTGATTGTTTGTGAATTTGCCATATCAACCAAAACCTCCCTAGTATTGTTGTTCTATTTGCGGGACAATGCTTTTTAATCGACAACCACAACTTTGATGAGATCACCGGGGTCGTGTGCCAGTTTATCAAAATAGGATGGTGCATCTGCTAATGAAATTTCCTTGCTGATCAGCGGTGCAACATTTAATTTACCTTGATTGAGCAGGTCGACCACGGTTTTAAATTCGTTATAGCCGTACAGGAACGAACCGTGTACCGTCAGTTCGCGTGTTACGATTTCCTGCATGTTGAGTTCCACCATGGGTTTGTTGTTGCCAATCCAAACGGCAGTTCCGCCAAACGCCAGCGATGCCATTGCCTGCTGAACGGTTGGAGTCGCGCCGACCGCTTCAATGGCAACATCCGCGCCTTTTTTGCCGGTATTGGCGAGAATGACTTCTTTGAGATTCTCTTTGCCGGGATTTATAACAACGTCAGCGCCCATGCTTTTTGCGACTTGCAGGCGCGAATCGCTCAAGTCCGATACAAAGATTTTGTTCGGGTTTCTCATTTTCACACAGGCAAGCGCCAGCAGACCGATTGTTCCGCATCCGACCAGCAAGACGTTTTTTCCGGTCAAATCGCCTGCATGACCGACTCCACGATAGGATACTGCAAGCGGCTCCATCAGACTGCCGACCGCCCAAGATACGGTTTGATCGACTGCAAAACAGCATTTTGCGGGTACGCAGATATATTCCGCAAATGCGCCGTCGACATCTAAAACGCCGAATGCACGCTTGTTTAGACAAAGATGAACGTCGCCTTTGGCGCACATTTCACAAGAGCCGCAGAAATCGACCGGGTAAACCGCGACTCGGTCTCCTACTTTGCGCTCTGTCACGCCGTCTCCCAGTTCCACGACTTCTCCTGCAAATTCGTGCCCCATCATCATGGGCTCCAACCGCCGTCCGGTCAGCCCCAAATAGCCGTGCACGTCACTTCCGCAGATGCCGCATGCTTTGACGCGCAGTTTTACTTCGCCGTCTTTTGGAGATACATCCGGAACATCCTGATAACTCAGAATGTTCGGACCTTTGTATACGATGCCTTTCATATTAAAAACCTCACTTTACGGATAAATTCATTTATGCAACCATGCCGCCAAACACTGCGTTGCAGATAAGCAGAACCACCAAACCGGTAAACCACGCGATCGGGCACTGCCATGTGCAGGCTAGCAGCTGATCTTTTGTTTTTTTCAGGTTGAGCAGATTGACCTGTACCCAAAATCCGCTGTCATTAAAATAGGAGAGGGATAGCGCGCCGACACAGCAGGAAATTGCTGCAAACGTCATGCTGACATCGGGAATTGCGGCAAGAATCGGCGCAGAAATCGATGCCGCAGTAATGACAGAAACGGTGATGGAACCTTGAATGATGCGCACGATGCTTGCAATTAAGAATGGAATCAAAATAACCGGAATCGGGGAATCCGCAATCAGCTGTCCGATATAAGAGCCGGCGCCGCTGTTGCGCAGCACCATACCGAATGCACCGCCGCCACCGGTGACCAGCAGAATGACACCGGCCGCTTTGATGCCTTTTTCCATGCGGGCGAGCAGAACTGCGCGGGAAAATTTGCGGGTGAGGGTAAGGGTTGCAAAAATCAGAGAAATTGCAAGCGCGATGACGGGATCGCCAATAAAGTTAATCACCTGCATGGCC
>CALLQM010000081.1 GCA_938014855.1 uncultured Clostridia bacterium
GGGCATCGGTTACTGGATCGACCCCACTGGATGGGGTACAAACAACATAGCCGCCGCTTTCTTAATTAAAGCGGGATCCGTTCTCATCGATAACATGGCATTTTTGTTTGCGATCGGTGTAGCGGTTGGCATGGCGAAAGACCATGAGGGCACATCGGCATTAGCTGGTTTGGTATCATTTTTGACCACACTTACTTTATTGGCGCCGGCAACGGTTGAAATGTTTACCGGAGTTGAAGCAAATGCTGCATTCGGTCACATTAACAATCAGTTTATCGGTATTCTTTCCGGTTTAATCGGTGCGGGTTGTTACAACCGGTTTAAAAACACGAAATTACCGGATGCGCTTGCATTTTTCAGCGGCAAACGAAGCGTTGCAATTGTTACCGTATTAATCACGCTCGTAGTTGACTTAGTTCTGTTCTTCCTGTGGCCGGTCATTTACACAGGGCTCGTAATCTTTGGTAAGAGCATTGTAAGTACCGGAGCAATCGGAGCCGGTATTTATGGCTTCTTTAACAGACTGCTGATTCCGGTTGGACTGCATCACGCACTCAACTCGGTATTCTGGTTCGACGTTGCAGGAATCAGTGACTTAACGAATTTCTGGAGCGGCAATGGTGTTCTGGGTCAGACCGGTATGTATATGGCTGGTTTCTTCCCAGTTATGATGTTTGGACTTCCCGGTGCAGCTCTTGCAATGTATCATACTGCAAAGACTAAGAAGAGAAAAGTTGCCGCAGGCTTACTCGGTGCAGCGGCTCTCTGTTCTTTCTTTACTGGTGTTACCGAACCGCTCGAATTTGCGTTTATGTTCTTAGCACCTGCTCTGTATGTTGTTCATGCGCTTTTAACCGGTATTTCTGTATTTGTCGTTTCCATTCTGCCAGTTCGTGCGGGCTTTAACTTTAGCGCAGGCTTTGTTGACTGGGTGCTCAGTTTCAAGGCGCCTATGGCAATGAATCCGTGGGTTCTCATCCCGATTGGATTGGTGTTTGGTGTTATTTACTATGTAGTATTCCGGTTCTTGATTGTCAAACTGGATCTAAAGACACCAGGCCGTGAAGATGACGAAGAAGATGAGCTTAATGTAAAACTTGCCAGCAATGACTTTACGCAGATCGCAAAAACGATCTTGGAAGGTTTGGGCGGCGCTGAAAACTTAACTGAAATGGACAGCTGTATAACAAGACTTCGTGTGGAAGTAAAAGATTATACAAAAGTCAATGAAAAGATGATTAAATCTGCAGGAGTTCCAGGTGTTGTTCGCCCAAGTAAAACAAGTGTACAGGTTGTTATTGGTACACAGGTACAGTTCGTTGCAGACGAAGTTAAGAAACTTGTAGATCAAGCCACCGTAAGGTAAAATTTTGAAACAGGAACCGCGGGCAGGTTCTACCCGCGGTTCCTATCTGTTTTTGTGAACCAAATGCTTTTACCTAGGAAAGAGGGGGTTAAAGTGAGAATTTATAAAGCAAAAGATTATGCCGATATGAGCAGAAAAGCGGCAAATATTATTTCTGCACAGGTTATTCTTAAACCCAATTCTGTTTTGGGACTTGCTACCGGATCCAGTCCAATTGGAACCTATCGCCAACTGATAAAATGGTATCAAAAAGGTGATGTTGATTTTAAGAAAGTAATTTCCATTAATTTGGATGAATATAAGGGCCTTTCCAAAACCGATTCACAAAGCTATCGTTATTACATGCAGCAGAATTTTTTTAACCATGTCAATATCGACCCGCAAAATATTCATATTCCGGATGGTCTGGCAACAGATCAGGAACTTGAATGTCGGCGATATGACAAAGTGATTCAAGATTGTGGGGGAATTGATCTTCAGCTTTTAGGAATAGGTCATAATGGCCATATCGGTTTTAACGAACCCGATGAAGCGTTTGAAAAACGTACACATTGTGTCAATCTATCTGCAAGCACAATTGAAGCAAATAAGCGATTCTTTGATAACGAAGAAAGCGTACCAAGGCAAGCATATACAATGGGAATGCGTTCTATCATGCAGGCACGAAGAATCGTACTGATTGTCAGCGGCGAAGAAAAAGCAGAAATTGTGAAAGAAGCATTTTGTGGACCGGTTACTCCAAAAGTTCCTGCATCCGCTCTTCAAATGCATAATTGTGTGACGATTGTTGGAGATGAAGCGGCTCTTTCATTGATTCCGGATGGGGGAATTGACGAATGAAGATAAAAAATGCAAAAGTATTTCAGCCAAACGGAGATTTTGTAGAACAAGACCTTTTTGTAGCCGGTTCTTATATTACACAGCAAGAAAACCACGATGAAACGATAGATGCTCAAGGATGCTACGCAATTCCGGGTTTAATCGATCTTCACTTTCATGGCTGTGTTGGTTATGATTTCTGCGATGCTACCAGTGAAGCATTAACTGCAATGGCTGAATATGAGGCAAAAAATGGAGTTTTGGCAATATGCCCTGCTACCGTTACACTGCCGGAAGAAACTCTTAAAAAAGTTTGCAAATGTGCGGCTTCTTATTCGGACATGCCGCGGCATGCAGATTTAGTTGGAATTAATCTAGAAGGACCGTTTATATCTACCGAAAAAAAAGGCGCACAAAATCCACAGTACATACAAAAACCAAACGTAAACTTATTTCGACACTTGCAGACGGCTTCCGGTAATTTAATACGTATTTTAGACTTTGCCCCTGAACAGGAAGGTGCAATGGAATTAATTGATGAATTAAAAAATGAAGTTGTTTTATCCATTGCACATACAACCGCAGATTATGACATCGCGTCAAAAGCGTTTGCCGCAGGTGCAAGCCATGTAACGCATCTTTATAATGCAATGCCTGCGTTTGCACACCGAAATCCTGGGGTTGTCGGTGCAGCTTTTGATGCGCCTGAATGTCATGTGGAGCTGATTGCAGATGGCGTTCATGTGCATCCAAGTATGGTGCGCGCAACGTTTCAACTGTTTGGGGACGATCGAGTGATATTAATTAGCGATAGTATTGCCGCAACCGGAATGCCAGACGGTGATTATGAATTAGGTGGGCTTGCTGTTCGAGTAAAAGGCAACCGCTCCATTTTGCGAGATGGTGGAGCAATTGCCGGTTCAGCTACGAATTTGATGCAATGCGTTCGAACCGCAGTGAAAGAAATGGGAATCCCGCTTTCCAGTGCGGTAAAATGTGCTAGCGTAAATCCAGCAAAAGAACTAGGTATCTTTGATCGATACGGCAGTTTAGAGGCTGGAAAATATGCAAATATCGTACTGCTTGATGATGCACTGAATATTAATCATATCATTCAGAAAGGCAGAGTTATTTCATAAAATCATTTAATTGACATGGGATGTCTTAAAACGTATAATAAAAAGGCGGTGTGATCACACCGCCTTTTTATTATACAAGGGGGAAGAGATGTGTTAGAACAAGGTAGATCGCTTGTAGACAAAGCATCGGAAGAAATCATTCGTCTGATTATCGATCATCCTTATGAAGCAGGCGAACAAATTCCCACAGAGCCTGAACTATGTGATATACTTGGTGCAAGCCGGAATACAATTCGAGAAGCAATTCGTGCATTGGTGGCTCGTAACGTTTTGGAAATCCATAGAGGAAATGGCACATTTGTATCCAGCAAGAGAGGAATACCAAACGATCCGCTTGGTATAACTTTTATAGAAGATAAGAAACAGGCCGCAGAAGATTTAATGCAGATACGTTTTATTCTTGAACCACCTTTGGCAGTTTTAGCGGTTCAAAACGCAACGGAAAAGGACATAGAGCAGTTAAATCAATGTCGTTTGGATTATGAAAATGCAGTAAAAGAAGGAAAAAATCCAATTGAATTTGATATTGCATTTCATAAGCAGCTTGCATTTTGTACGAAAAATGTGATGATGCCTAATTTAATCGGTGTAATTACCGAGACAATTCGCATTTTTAGTAATTTGGAATCTGGGTTAGAAATTGAATCAACCATTAAATCACATCGAGAAATTTATGAAGCAATTGCAAACAAACGTGCGAGTGATGCGCAGGATGCGATGATGATTCATTTAGCGCAAAACCGTCGTAAACTAAAAAAAGAAGAAAGCAGCAAAGAATAAATATTGTAAAAGATCTTTTGTAAAATACAAGAGGTCTTTTATTTTTGTATAATATCATCGAGCATTTCCTGTATATAAAGTAGAAATTAATGCCTTCAAATTGACTCGTATGCGATCAAATGATAAACTTTAAGACATTGGACGTCCAATGACTTAAAGTTTATCTTATTTAGGAGGCTCCTTTCATGAAAAAGGACTATGACATTATTATTATAGGTTCGGGTGTGGTGGGGAGTGCAATTGCACGAGAGCTGGCTCGTTATCAACTAAAGATTGGAGTTTTGGAAAAGGAATTAGATGTATGTACACAGACAAGCGGGCGGAACACCGGAATGCTGCATGCGGGTTTTACCTATCAATCAGGGTCACTGAAAGCACAGTGCAGTGTTGAAGGTAACGCGGAGTTTGATAAGGTTGCAAGAGAACTGGACGTACCGTTTAAAAGAACAGGTAAGCTTATTATCGGATTTACAGATGAAGATATGGAAAGCCTTTTACGATTTAAAGCCAGGGGAGAAGCAAACGGTGTTCCAGGTCTCGAAATCATTGACCGTAAGGCGATGGATAAAATTGATGCAAGTGCAGGCGGAAATTTTGCCATGTATTCGCCGACAAGCGGGATTTTGAATCCGTTTATTTATAACATTGCGCTTGCAGAAAATGCAAAAATAAATGGCGTTGATTTTTATTTTAATCATGAAGTGACAGCTATACAGTCCAATGCAGATGCAAGCCATGATGTTACAACAACCTATGGCGTATTTCATACGCGCTGGGTCATTAATAGTGCGGGGTTAAACAGCGCAAAAATAAGTGAAATGCTGGGAATACCGGGCTACACTTTGGGCGGATATAAAGGTGAATATTTTGTTTTAGATAAAAAAGCTGGTGCATTCTCTAAAATTCCGATTTATCCTGCGCCGAACAAAAATGGGGGTTTTGCTACCCATGCTACACCTACCGTGGATGGCAATGTTTTGGTTGGACCGGATTCTTTGCTGGTAGATGATTTTACGGATTATAATGCCACGCAATCGGCTATGAACGGGTTAATAGCCGACGGGCAAAAAATGTTTAAACACATGAAAAGGGAATATTTTATTAGAAATTTTGCAGGTATCCGTCCAAAGCTGATCAATCCTAAAACAAAAAAAGTGCTGGATTTCCAGTTAGAAACAAGAGAAAATATCCCCAATGCGGTTAATTTGGTGGGCATAGAATCACCGGGCTTAACAAGTGCTCTGCCTTTGGCTCGACGAGTCGTTCAAAAAATAGCTGAAAAAGAACATCTGATAAAAAACGAACTGTTCAATCCGATTCGCAAAGGAATTGTATGTTTTGCACAGCAGAATGAAGAAACCAAGGCACGTCTTATTGCACAAGACAGTAATTATGGAGAAATCGTATGCCGTTGTGAACAGGTAACGCGAGCTGAAATTTTACAAGCTGTGCACAATCCATTAGGCGTTTGTACCGTAAATAGTGTGAAGGTTCGTACCCGCGCTTCTATGGGGCGATGTCAAGGTGGATATTGTGAAACCCGCATTACCGAATTGATTCGTCAAGAGCTGTTAAAATCAGAAAAAAATGTTCGGTTAAGTGACGCAGACTCTTATATGTTTGCTGGAAAGGTGAGAGAATAATGGATACCATAAACAAAGATGTTATCATTATTGGAGGCGGACCGGCAGGTCTTGCGGCGGCATTAAGACTGTATAAAAAAGGTATTACGGATCTTTTGATCATCGAACGAGAACACCAGCTAGGAGGAATTTTACGTCAGTGTATTCATGATGGATTTGGGTTGAAACGATTTCACGAGACGTTATCTGGTCCGGAATATTCTCAGCGGTTTGTCGATGAGGTTGATCGTCTCAAGATCCCATATGTAGTGGATACAACCGTAATTGATTTGACCAATAATAAAACCGTATTAGCAGTAGGAAAGAAAAGCGGTATGGTAAAATATAAAGCGAAAGCAATAATTTTAGCCATGGGATGTCGTGAACGAACGCGTGGTGCAATCAGTATTCCAGGCAGCCGCCCTGCAGGTATTTACAATGCAGGTGTTGCTCAAAATTATATCAATTTGCAAAATATTATGGTGGGCAAAGAGGTTGTCATACTAGGAAGTGGGGACATTGGCATGATCATGGCACGCCGCTTAACATTGGAGGGTGCGCATGTGAAAGCGGTGTTTGAGGTACAGCCTTATCCAAGCGGGTTGCCTCGTAATATGGAACAGTGCTTGAATGATTATGATATTCCGCTTTATTTAAGCCATACGGTCACCAAAATAAAAGGAAAATCTCGTCTAAGCAGTATTATTGTAAGTAAGGTGGATGATTATTTAAAACCGATAACTGGGACGGAATGGGAAATTTCCTGCGATACTCTGATTTTGTCTGTAGGACTGATTCCTGAAAATGAATTATCCATCAGCGCCGGAGTAAAATTGGATAATCGTACAAAAGGCGCGGTAGTAGATGAGCACTATATGACAACGGTTGAGGGGATTTTTGCGGCAGGAAATGTACTGCATGTTCATGATTGCGTCCATTTTGTTGCCAGAGATGCGGTAGCGTGGGCAGACTCTGCGGCAAACCATGTAAAGCATGGATGTTTGCCCGCCTGTGACATTGCGGTGAAACCGGATTGCATTATTGGTCACGTAATACCGCAATCAGTAAGCGGTACGCAGGATATCAAATTCACAATGCGTGTAAACAAACCGATGAAAAATTGTGTAATGAACATTATACAAAATGGTGTCGTAATAAAGTCAAAGAAAATGAAAAAAGCGCTGCCTGCAGAAATGATAGAAATCTCTATACGAGCTGATCAATTCAAATCAAAAGCAAACTTGGAAATCTCCGTCCAATGAAAAAGTCGAACTTACATATACGATGTTATTTACCTTTGCTTTATTTGTTTTTTTAATTTTTAGGTGTATAATATAAAATGACTAATATTGATCAATAACATTGCTAAAAAATAGATAATTTATTGGTTAATTTAAGATTGATAAGTATAGAGTGGTGTGATACATTTGGCAAATAAAATCCTAGTGGTAGACGATGAAGAGTACATTGTTGAGCTTTTGGAAATCAATCTCAAACAGCATGGTTACGAAACAATATGTGCCTACTCGGGAATGGAAGCATTGGAACAAGCACACAAGACAAGACCTGATCTGATTCTGTTGGATATCATGATGCCGGGTATGGATGGTCTTGAAACCTGTAGAAAATTACGGGAAGACCGCGAACTTAAAAAGATCCCCATCATCATGCTTTCGGCGAAAAGCGAAGAAACCGATAAAGTGATTGGGCTTGGTGTGGGAGCCGATGATTATATCACAAAGCCTTTTGGAATCCGTGAGCTGTTAGCTCGGATTAAGGTAGCTCTGAGACGATTGGAACAGAATATGCCTGAAGATAATTTGATTCGTGTCGGCGATCTACAGATCAATCCATCGGCGTATACGGTAAGTGTAAACGGAGATTCCGTGAACCTTACCCTTACCGAGTATCATATTTTGCAATATATGGCAGAACACGTGGGTAACGTGATAACAAGAGAAAATCTTGTTACGGCGTTAAGTCCTATCATATCTCTTGAGCTAGGGGCTATCAATGTGCATATGCTGAAACTTAGAAGAAAAATTGGAGATCATTACATCGTTACAGTGCGCGGAATCGGCTATAAACTTGTCAATCCGTACCAATAAACATTCCAAATTGCGTATTTAGTGAAAAACAGGCATAGGATGATAGCTATATAGAAAGCAGTCATCACAAAAGAGGCATATGTCTCTGACCGGGGGAAACATGAAACGGTTTATTTTATCAATATTTGTATCTGCCTGCGCTTTTATCTTTTTGATTATCTTATCGTTTTTTGAAAGTTACCTTTATTTAAGTGAGATGCAAAATCAGGCAGGCCATTTAGTGCAGTTCCTTAATGAATATGTTGTCGAAGCTGCGAAGAAGGGAGTAAATATTGGTTCTGATGAGCTGATGAAACATCTTTCTTCTGCTGCTGACTGCCGCGTGTGCCTTTTTTCAGACGATGGCAGTCTACTGGCCGACTCTGATACGACAGGAGCCAAAACGCCGGAACTCTTTTTCCCAATTAACACAATAAAAACAAAGAAAGAAATCATCACCAGCTCCGTATCGAAACAAAACGGTCAATATGTGGTAAGCGATTTTTATCCTGTTGAAATCGACAATAAGAAATCTTATGTGATCTGTGTTTCGCTGCCGCTTAACGGTTACGATAAGTTTCTTTTCATACAAAAGGCAGGAATTATAACCGGATGCATTCTTCTTATTCTAACGGTTGTGTTTTATACATTTTGGCGTAAAGCTTTAAAAAGTAAGGAAACGAACTCATCAGAGACTGTAATAGACTTGGAAAATCAAATCAACCAAATCAAGTTTTACTCCAATGAACGAATCAGTTTACTCAGTACAGTTCTAACCAATATGGACAGTGGCATTATCCTGTTTGGTTTGGACTGTTCCATCCTGATGATGAATCCCAAAGCAAAGCGTCTCACCGGTGCGAAAAGCAGCCTTTTTTTCCCAAACCAGTCTAATCTTGAAGCGGAGTATCCATCTATCCTGAGCAAAATTCGGGATATGGTTCAAAACAGTATGGTTACAAAAAAAGCCTTTGTAAAGGATCTTCAGACGGACAGCGGTAAAACGCTTGCCATTCGAACCTCCGTTGTTTACAGCAAATATATTCCATTCACTCTGTATGGCGCACAGGCTTTTGTGACAGACGTAACCGAACAGCGTCGGATGGAAAAAATCAAGGATGAATTTGTATCGAATGTTTCTCATGAACTGCGCACACCGTTAACATTGATCTCTGGTTTTGCGGAAACGCTTCAAAACTGGAAGTCTATGGAAACGAAAGATTGTGAACGGGCATTAAAAATCATAGACATAGAATCCAACAGACTGAAACGAATGATTTCACAACTGCTAGATTTATCCCATATAGAAAGCCGCATTGATGCTGACCAGTTAGGCCCAATTAATCCAATTAAGGTCATTCAATCGGTAAGTTCTGCAATTCAGGCATTAGCTGAAAAGAGAAAAATCCATTTTAAATTTGATCTTTCAAATGAAAAGGTTCAAATTATGGGAGATAAGATTTCTATCGTTCAAATTGTGACAAACCTCTGTGAAAATGCAATCAAATATACGCCAGTTGGCGGTGCTGTTTTGCTTTCTGTTCAAATTAAGAAAAATAATTTAATCGTTTTGGTTCAGGATAATGGCATTGGAATCCCCGAATCGGAAACTCAGCGCATTTTTGAACGGTTTTACCGGGTGGAGAAATCGAGGAATATGAAGCATGGCGGTTCTGGTTTGGGACTCGCCATCACAAAAGGTCTTGTGGATGAACTTGGAGGGCAGATTTCTGTTGAGAGCCGCTTGAATGTTGGCAGTACATTTATGGTATCTTTCCCTTTGCACAAAGATAATTTGCTTGATATTCAGCCATCCACGGACGCACCACTTTCTCTTTAAAAAACCTTCAATCGTAGAATAAAACTACGATTGAAGGTTTTTTGTGTTATGGAATGTAGGATTAAAAGTTAAAAATATGTACGATAAATACTTCGATTTTTTATATATAGTTAATATAAATAAAAAAATACAAAAAACATTCAATTTATTGTTGACATATTGGATGTTGAGTGATACCATAATGAATAGTTAATCAAACATTAACTTTACGTTAATAATAGTTAATGTAAGAAGGTGGTCAAATAAAGTTTGCTGTTATTCCTATCAGAAGGGCTGTAATCTGTGTTTGGCTCTCGTACCCTGCGAAGTAAAAATCATAAAAACCGTATCATTTTGAAAGGTGGATTTGTATGAAAAGATTATTATCTTCAGTTATGGCTATCCTTTTGACCGGCTCCATGTTAGGTGGATGTGCTAATAACAATGCTGCTAACCCAGAATCCGAATCCGAACAGAATTCAGTAGACAAAATCATTGCTGAAGCCGAAACGATGACCAATGAACAGCTCTTTAAAAAAGCAATTGAAGAATCGAACGGCAAGACCTTGTACGGTATTGGAAACTCAAGCCGCGGCGCTACTGCGGGAACCAACTTTGTTGAAAAGCTCAAGTCGATTGATCCTTCGTATAGTGGTGAAATAGAATGGTCGCAGCCAAAAAACAACTCGATCTTTACTATTTTGAGTTCAGATATTACCAGTGCGAAGCATACATATTCGATGACTTTAATTCAGGACGGCAACCAGATTCAGTCAAAAATGCTGAACACAGGTTATCTTAGAAACTATATCCCAAAAGACTGGGCAGACGCAGAAGGCGTTGACCCGGAAAGCAATGGAGAACCGTTTGCTTTGCAGACTTTGAACAAAGTATTTGTTTTCAACAATGTTGAGGGCGGCTCCTATACGAACTGTTGGGACTTTGTCGATAAAGATGTTCATCCGCTGTTTATGGGTGTCAACTCTGAGCCGGTCGGTAAGAACTTCCTGTATATGCTGACGGAAAACACCTATGCTGACATTTTGAAAGATGCTTTTGACGCTCTTCCCAGCAGCAAGCAAGAGTATTTCCAAAGCACGATCGACTCTGTTGCCGGCGATGTTTCCAAACTTGGACTAACTTCACCCAATGCAAAGTATTCTCTTGCGTGGATTAAGCTTTGGTGCCAGCAGTACAATAAACAGACTGATGATGGTCCGATTTGTACGCAGCTTGTAACCCAATCAGCTGCGAACCAGTGTGGATTATTGGTTTATTCCAAGTTCCGCTCTGTTGAGGAATCGGAAAACTCTTCCGTTAAAAATGTTACGGTTGCCGCATATCAGGATGGATATCAGGGAATCGGCGGATATGCCTATAAGCATTATCTGCAGGTTTTGAAAACTTCTCCGCTACCTTGGACAGCATGTGCATTTATTGCTTACATGACAACGGAATATGATGGCTTCTCCGCTTGGGGCAAGGATATGGGAAGCTATAGCTCCAATCCAAACATTATGCAGGATCACTCTCAAGACGGATATGTAGATGGTGTCAACACCTTTGAAGTTAAAAACGATAAAGGTTATGATTGGTGGATTTCTACCGACGACGGACGCTTAGTTGTCGAAGTACCGTCCTACTGTGCAGAAGTCTCCGTGCAAATGAGTGACTGGATTGATGCGCTTATTGGTGAAAAGAGCTAAATAATTAGAAAAATGTAACGAATATCGCCGCATGCGGATGGCACGCATGCGGCTTTGGGAGGCAACAATGGATCGGGTATCAACACAAAGGCCAAGTAGATATAAAATCGTTTTGAACAGGATCTTGACTTATTTTTCCAAGCCGCATAATTTTGTGCTGCTTATACTTGGTATCGTCCTGTCAATTTCAACAATCACACCGATCATTTCGATTCTTGTAGATACTGTTTCTGTACATACCGGCTCTGTGGATTCCATTAATACGGGATTAATATCCGGATATACGTTCTACAATTGGATTGATCTGTTTACGGGTATGCTGCGGAATGCGAACTTATTAATTCCGCTTAAAAATACTGTTTTGCTCGCTGTTTTCACTTGCTTGGGTGCAGTTTTATATGGCGGGACGTTTGCATATTTTATAACGCGCACAAATATGAAATTCAAAAAATTTCTTAGTTCTATATTTATTTTTCCGTACATCATGCCCCAATGGACATTGGCGGTAGTTTGGAGAAACCTGTTTTACAGCACTGCGGTAACAGGCGGTTCTAACGGACTTCTCGTATCCGTTACCGGGATTGAAATGCCGCTATGGTGGTGCAAAGGTCTCTTTCCAAGTGCGATTGTTCTCGCAATTCACTATGCACCGTTTGCGTATATCTTAATCGGCGGAATTTTCAGAAACATGGATGCGAACCTTGAGGAAGCGGCAACCATTCTTAATACACCAAAATACAAGACATTCTTTCGCGTAACGCTTCCAATGGTCATGCCTGCGATTCTGTCCACGATTTTGCTTGTATTCAGCAGCGCAATGGGAAGTTTCCCTGTACCATATTATCTGACTTTCAGTACTCTGGCTACAAAATATGTGGAAATGAGCGTTGACCGTGCCGGTGAAGCGAGTATTCTGGCCGTTATTATGATGGTATTCGGTGTCTCCATTCTTATGATGAATCTTGCTAACACCAGCGGCAGAAAAAGCTATACCACTGTTACAGGAAAATCAGGTCAAATCAGCAAGGTTAATCTTGGAAAGTGCGGCAAATACGTGATTGCAATTATTTTCCTGATTTTAACTTTGTTTACCAGCATTTATCCAATCATTTCTTTTGCTACGGAAACATTTCTTCCCAACCCGGGCGATTACAGTTTTCTTACAAAAGGTAATTTAGACAGTTTGACATTAAAATGGTGGTTAACGTCCGAAAATGTGTCTGAGCAGGGCATGTACGGACAGTATGGAATTTTGTTCAACTCCACCATTTGGAGTGCCTATTTCGGGATTCTTTTTGTGGCGGCGTGCTGTGCATTGCTGGCTGGCACCATTGGAACTCTCGTTGGATACAGCTGCAGCAAAAATCGACACAGCAAATGGTCCAGCTATGTGAACAGCATGGCATTTCTCCCGTATCTGCTGCCATCGCTTTCAGTAGGTGTCGCGTTCTATGTATTTGGTTCCAATTTGGGGATTTACAATAGCTATTTACTGCTGATTATTGCCGGCACTGTAAAATATATCCCGTTTGCAAGCAGAAGCGCGCTCAATTCCATGCTTCAGCTTAGCGGTGAAATCGAAGAAGCGGCGATGATTCAAAATATTCCGTGGTATAAGCGGATGTTTCAAATCATTATTCCAATTCAAAAGGCTTCGATTATTAGTGGATATATGCTGCCTTTCATGGCGGCGCTGAGAGAATTAACCCTATTTATGATGCTGTGCTCGCAAACCAAGATCTTAACCACATTGCTTGACTATTTTGACGAGATGGGTCTGTATGCATTTTCAAGTGGCATAAACTTGATCCTAATTGTCACAATTATCATTTGTAATACGATGGTAAACAAGCTTACAGGTGCTAGCATCGACAAGGGAATTGGAGGAAATTAACATGCCGGAAATAAGACTGGAACATGTAACAAAACGATTTGATAAATTTTATGCGGTTGACGATTTAAACCTTGTGATTAAAGACAATGCTTTTGTTACGCTTTTGGGACCGTCAGGCTGCGGAAAAACAACGACCCTGCGCATGATTGCAGGACTTGAAACGCCCACTAGCGGCAAAATTACCATTGATGGTGTCACGGTGTTTGACAGTGAACAGGGAATTAATGTCCCAGCAAACAAAAGAAAAGTTGGATTCCTTTTTCAGAACTATGCGTTGTGGCCAAACATGACCGTTTATAAAAATATTTCTTTTGGTCTTGAAAATATGAAATTGCCAAAAGAAAAAATTAAAGAACGTGTCAATGAAATGCTGAAGATGCTGCAGCTCGAAGGATATGAGAGCCGTTATCCTTCTGAACTCTCCGGAGGACAGCAGCAGCGTGTGGCGATTGCCCGTACTCTTGCCACTGCGCCAAAAGTCCTGTTTATGGATGAACCGCTGTCGAATTTGGACGCAAAGCTCCGCATTGAAATGCGTTCGGAACTACAGCGTCTGCACTTTGAAACCGGCAGTACGTTTATTTATGTAACGCATGACCAGCTGGAAGCTATGACACTGGCGACGAAGATCTGTCTCATTCAGAACGGCGAACTTCAGCAGTACGATGCGCCGCTGGATATTTATAAAAAGCCGAAAAATCTTTTTGTAGCGGATTTTGTTGGAAACCCATCCATTAACTTTATTGAAGCAGCTGGAGAACAAACGAATGACGGTTGTGTGCTCTTAGATATTTTTGACGGAAAGAAAGTCGTTTTTACCCCTCATGAAAAGGTGAATATTCCGGATTGGTACATAAAAATGGACGCAGAAGAAAAAGCAGCGCGTGACGCTGAAAGCCATGTACAGCGTCCGGAAAAAAGCAATAAGAGCACCGCTTTCAAATACCATATTGCAAGGATTCATACACCGGATGAGTCAGACAAAAAGACTGACATAACCGAACATGATTTTATTCTTGGTGTTCGACCGGAATTTCTCACCATGAGCGACAAGGAATGCTTGGATGGAGAAATCTACAGCGCTATGCCGACCGGAATGGAAACCATGATAAAAGTGCAAATTGGCAACTATCTTATTACAGGCGTAATGTTTGGCGGTGAACTGTACCAAATCGGTCAAAAGATAAAATTCAAGTTTAACAGTGAGGATATCTTGCTCTTTAGCAGGAAAAACGGAAAACTGATTGCGCGGGGTTCGCTGACGGTAAAAGAACATGATTACAGTCTCTCATTATAAAAAAATGAGAGACTGATTAACAACAGGGTAAATGGATTGAGGAGAGGAAACAAATTGAACGGTATCTTAAAACATAATGATCCGGATACATTATGGAAATTCAGCGAAAATCTGACAAGCATCTGTATACTCGGCGCACTATGGTTCCTTTGCAGTTTACCCGTTGTTACAATTGGGGCATCCACAGCAGCTATGCATCAAGTCTTTCTGCGCAACTTGATGCATGGCTCAAAACCGTTGGTCAGACCTTTTTTTACCGCTTTCAGGGAGAATTTCAAACAATCCACGATTCTTTGGCTGATAATGCTTGCGGCAGCAACGCTTCTTGCTTTGGATGCTTATTACTATTTTTGCCATTCTCAAAAAAACTATTTTCATTTTGGTATGGGGATTGCGATGCTATGCTTATTGGGGATTGTTGTGATGGTGTTTGGCTATGTGTTTCCAATGACGGCTCTCTACCACAATTCAGTTAAGAAAACGCTGATGAAATCAGCACAGTATGCCTTTGTCAGCTGGCCGTGGACACTGCTCATGTTTGCGATACATATTGCGGTTCCGATAATTTTGTCAAAGGGGCTGTGGTTTCTTGCTCTGATAAGCGCAGGTGTGGTCGGTTTTGCCGACAGCCGAATCATGATCCGAGCATTTCGGCGTGATATCCCTGCAGGCAGGGGAGTCAGGAAATTTTAAAGGAAAGGAATCAGGATATGTCTCTTTCAATCACAAACATTATTTTTGATGTTGGGGGCGTTCTTTTGAAATATAGGCCAAAAGAATACACGCACCGCATAATCAGTGACCCAGAAGAAGCTGAAACGGTATATAGGAATTTATTTGACGGAAACGAATGGAAACAAATCGATGGTGGTACGATGACAGAGGAAGAAGGGGTTGCTCGGGTTGTGAATCGAATCCCTCAGTTTGCAGACAGCGTTCAGCTCGCAATGGCAAATTGGCCATCGTGCTTAAAAGTAAATGAGGGTATGCCTGAAATTCTAAACAGGCTTAAGTCTGAAAACTATAACTTATATCTTCTTTCTAATACAAGTCTGCGTTTCTATGAATATTGCTCGAAGTTTGAAATGTTTCGCCTATTCGATGGTATGGTAATATCGGCAAAAGAAAAACTCTTGAAGCCGGATCCAGCGATTTATCAATGTCTTATTAAACGCTTTCATCTTAAACCGCAGGAATGCCTTTTTATTGATGATACGCAGGTAAATGTAGAAGGAGCGGAAAACGTGGGAATTCATGGTCATCATTTTGTGAAGGCCGAAGAACTGGATTCTTATTTTAGATCGGTTGGGTTCTATAAATGTGCAGCGTTTTAAAAGCCAGATAAAGAATTTAGAATGTAAGGATGATGGAACAGGATGCGGTATCGCGCGGCAATTTTTGATTTGGATGGAGTAATTGTAAATACTTCGGTCTATCATTACCAAGCATGGAAAAAAATCGCTGAAAAGCTGGGATTTACGCTGACTCTGCAACAAAATGAGTTGCTGAAAGGCGTAAGCAGAATGGCTTCTCTCAATATTATCGAAAAATTGAGCGGAAAAAATCTAACAGAGTCAAAAAAAGTGCAGCTTGCAGATGAAAAGAATAAACAATACATACAATTCGTAAGTCATATTACATCTGATGATCTGCTTCCGGGAGTCATGGAATGCTTTCGCGTCTTAAAACAGCAGGGGGCAAAAATTGTGCTGGGCAGTGCCAGCAAAAATGCTCTGCTGGTTTTACATCATCTCGGAATTAAAAAAATGTTTGACGCAATTATCGATGGGAAACAGGTTACAAAGGCAAAACCGGATCCGGAAGTCTTTTTAAAAGGTGCCAACGCCTGCGGAATAAACCCTAATAATTGTGTTGTGTTTGAGGATTCTGCCGCAGGTATTCAGGCCGCAAATGCGGCTGGTATGTTTTCCGTATTTCTTGGAAAACAAAACCCTTTGATCCATGCCGATTATACGGCGAATCGATTAAATGACCCAAAAATATATGAACTATTCCAATAAAGAACAGGAACTTTCATGTTTATTGCTTATACAAAGCCATTGCAATTGAGGATGCATATGGCTTTTTTATACTACCCGTGATAGAATAATAAAAAGGCCAAGCAGTAAAATCGGTTTTTGTGCAAACTCAATTTAGCATGCGTTGGTCGTTTACAGCACGGGAGGTTTGAAAATGCCTGATATTGTACTGAAACACGTTGTGAAAAAATACAACAAGTTTACAACTGCAGTTAATGACTTAAATCTTACGATTAACGATAATGACTTTATAACCCTGCTCGGTCCATCGGGATGTGGAAAAACAACAACGTTACGTATGATAGCAGGCCTTGAAACGCCGACCAGCGGTGAAATCTACATAGATGGTAAGCCTGTTTTTTCTTCTATCGAGGGAATTGATATACCCACTGAAAAACGCAATATTGGATTCATTTTTCAAAATTATGCTTTATGGCCTCAAATGACGGTTTATAAAAATATTGCATTCGGTCTTGAAAATTTAAAATGGCATCGCGCTAAAATTAAAGAACGTGTACATACTCTGCTGAAAATGATGCAGTTGGAAGGATATGAAAATCGTTATCCTTCTGAACTTTCCGGCGGCCAGCAGCAGCGAGTTGCAATTGCTCGGACTCTTGCACAAAATCCGAAAATACTTTTAATGGATGAACCGCTTTCAAATCTTGATGCAAAACTGCGTATGGAAATGCGAATGGAGCTCAAAAACCTACATATGGCGACTCATTCTACATTTGTTTATGTAACTCACGATCAGCTTGAAGCAATGACCATGTCCTCAAAAATTGGTCTTTTTAAAGCTGGTGTCCTTCAGCAGTTTGGCACCCCGATTGAGATATATAGTGAGCCGGAAAACGTTTTTGCAGCGGACTTTGTTGGAAATCCAAGTATTAATATGATTGAATTAAGCGGTGAAAACGTCAATTTGGATGAGATCGCGCTTTCTTGCAATGAAATGCGTTTGATTTATACACCAATCAGCGGCGGAGTCGCGATTTCCAAAGGAAAAAAATTAATTGTAGGAATCCGCCCAGAAAATATTAATATCTCAATAAGTGGCTCTATTTGGGGAAATGTTTATTCGACGCTGCCCTCCGGTATGGAAACTGTAGTAAGAATTGTTGTAGGATCCGTCAAGTTGAATTGCGTGCTTTTTGGGCGCATTGATTATAAAATTGGGGAACCAATTTCTTTTGACCTTAAAGATGACAATTATCCGCTGTTTGATGCCCAAACGGGGGAAAGGCTTGCTATTGGAAAAGTTGAAATTGTGTAGATGCCGATTGGCTTTTACTGTCTTTTATCAGAATATCACAAATTAAGACGGGCAAATTTGTTGATCTGAGATGTGCATGATTGCAAGTTGTTTGTGTTGCATTCAGTATAAAATAAGCATAAAAGGACGCGCAGGTTTTATACCACGCGTCCTTTAAACTGCTAATTTACTTAAGAAAATTAATATGGAGACGAGTAACAGTTGCATGGGATTGTTTTGGCAAAAAATATGATTGCAAAAAAGTGCGGCGTCAAGTCCGGCAAAGCCTTTTGGCAGGCGCGTCAGAAATGTCCGGCCATCGTATTCGTGCCGCCGCGTTTTGACCGCTATCTGCGGTTTTCCAAGCTGGCAAAAGAAATCTATCTGTAGTACACCGATCAGGTGGAAGCGTTTGGGTTGGAGTCGCTGATACCGGATGAAATCCGTGTGCAGAAACTCACTGACTTGGAATATGTAATGGATGGGATACGGTGCATATTCGGTAATTTCTCGGTTCGCCGCGGGAATACTTTAGTAGATACTAAGCTTTCCAACCTTGACCCCAAGAAAGATCATACCATCCATTGCCGATTAAGCAATGCCATTTACGCTGGAACGGGATTTCAAGTAGATACCGTATTGTGTAATGGCAAAGTGCTATTAAAAAACAAGTGCTTTACGTGCTGTGATGCAGCAAAGATCCTGGCAAAAGGCGGACAATTAATTATAGATATTTTTAAAAGATTATAATCTAAAAACACTATTGAGCAGAATAAATGTGCTTGCATTATTTATACTGATAGATACAGTTGAGGGGTCTTTTATAGTTTTGTCTAAAACTCTTAATTGGTGTAAAATAAGTTTCATCAAATGTTTATCTTTAAAATTGGGGGAATAGGAAGTGACAAATAATTTATTTTTTCAGGGTGCTTCACAGACTGGAAAATCAACCTGCCTGCGAAACATTCTAAATCACAACTCCATTCGAATGGCAGGATTTACGGTTCAGCGTGTTATGAATGAGGGAAAAATAATCGGATACCAAGCACTTCCTATTCAAGGAAAAATGCTTCCACCGGTAAATATTGCGTATCGTCCGGATTTGTCAGGCCTATTTTTGCTAAATGGGAAAAAAGATGCATCCGTTTTGGAATGGGCCATTGCAGAAGCAGAAAAGAATCTGCAAAATAGTCCATCCGAACTTCTGGTTTTTGATGAAATTGGTGGGCTGGAATTGACTGCCCCTCTTTTTATGAATTCACTTCGACGTATTTTATCAAGCGGCATGCCATGCATTGGAATATTAAAATCAAAAGAAAACTTGATTCATACGATTACCATGCTGAAATTACGGAATGAATACCTCAGCAAACATGAAGAAATGGTAAGGCTTATCCAAAAAAATGGTACAATTCAAACCGTCACATCCAAATCTCTGCCAATGATGAAGCAATCCATCAATCAGTTTTTTATACAATTAAAGAAATAGATTAAAACCGAAATTCTGTTTCTACAAGCTTTTTTGCATATTCCTCAACATCATTTTCAATTTTACGAAAACTTTCCAAAACTTGTTTCCCTTTTTCCGTTAATCGAGTACCGCCGTGGTCGTTTCCGCCTTTTTCTGAGATTACAACTGGAAATCCAAGTTCTTCTTCTAACGTTTTAATCATACGGATGGCTTTTGGGTAGGAGATGCCAGTGATTTTTGTGGCTTTACGAATGGATTGATATTCTTCCAATACATCCAGCAATTCTCGTACTCCTTTTCCTATGAATATTCTATTTTTACCGATTCTTAATCGTGCTACAACGCGCATTTTATCACCTCATACATACTATATAATAAATTGTTTAATTTGCGCAACTTTACCCGATATAATTTATTTGTTATATCGGGTTGATTTTTTCGCTCCGTTGTAATATTATATTAATATCGGGTTAGTAAGGAGATGTTTCGCAATGCAATTCAGATGGAGCCCACAAAGTATTGCGTGGTTTCGGGATGCAAGTAACTATACAGCGTTTCATAAAAAACTAGCGCAGCATATTGCGAACCGCCTTTCTAAGGAAGATACCATATGCGATTTTGGATGTGGGCTGGGACGGCTGGATCTTGCATTATCGCCTTATGTTTCCAGCATTACAGCGGTTGATATTGAACCGAAAGTGGTTGATGCATTAGCGCAGGACATAGAGACCTTTGGAATCTCTAATATTCACCCACTTTGTAGAGATTCTGCAAGTGTGGATCAACAGTTTGATGTTGGAATCATGAGCTTTTTTGGAAAATCCGGTCATGATATGCTTTGCTACCGAAAGCGATGCAGGAAAAAATTGATTCGGATTGTGAATGCCAAAAACAGAAGCCACTTGTATCCGCAGAGCTATCGAAAAACGGAGAAAGATACGATTCCCATTGTCAAAAACGAATTAACATCTAAGGGGATACCGTTTGAATGTATTGATGTTTCCATAGAGTTTGGACAGCCGTTTCGTTCTCAAACCAGTGCGGAAGATTTTATTTTGAACCATGCCCCAGAGGCATCCATTCAAGAGGTTCAGGACTTTTTGGCAGAGCATGCAACCATGACAGGACGTGAAGATTTTCCGATTTATCTACCGAACCAAAAACAATTGGGAATCTTTGTAATTGAGTAAGAAAGGGGCATTGCATGAATACATTTGAGCAGGATTTGAAGGAAGCCGTTACATATCATGGGCATATTTGTTCTGGACAAATCATCGGGGTGCGCATGGCGCGTATGGCAATGAATTTGTTGGAAATTAAAGAACCGAAAAAATTTCGTGATTTGATTGTTTACGTGGAAAGTGACCGATGTATTTCGGATGCAATAGGTACGGTAACTGGGTGCAAGCTTGGAAAGCGCAATTTAAAATGGATGGATTATGGGAAAACGGCGGCAACTTTTTTGAATATGAAAACAGGCGAAGCTGTGCGGATTTACCGTAAAACGCGGATTTATCCACCTGATGGAGAAGACTTGACCGCATTTTACCAGAAAATTACGGATGAAGAAATGTTTTGCGCATCACGCGTAAAAGTGCATTACCGAAAAGAAGACCTGCCGGGTAAACCGCTTGATGCCGTAACCTGCCAAATATGCGGAGAAGAAGTGATTGACGGTCGTCAAGTAATTCGAGACGGAAAAACGATTTGTAAGGCATGTGATACAGGTGGATATTATGAATATTTGTGACAACCCATGGCAGCTTTATGATGATTTAATTGACGGTATACCCGATAACATCCGAGTCACGGACTGCAACTGTGGCTATAACTGGACGTCTGTATGCACGAATGAAGGCGGAACTGGAATTGCAATGACCATTCCAGTATACTCTTTGCCGCAAAAGTATAACGGCAAGATCACAGACCTTTCTCTTAAAGCATTAGCTGAGCTTTCTAAATCATGGAATTTTGTGGAAGCGGCTTTAGGAGTAGCGGCTATCGGAGCTTATTATAACCATCCTTCTCGTGCCAAAAATTGTGGCATAATGCATTCCGGCTGTAAGTCTGGGGCAAAAGATGCATTTGATTTATACCAAGAAGAAATTAAAGGCAAAAAGGTTGCGGCAGTGGGGCATTTTCCGATGCTGAAAAGATTTCAGCCTATCTGCGATTTGACGATTTTGGAAAGAAAACCGCAGTGGGGAGATTACCCGGATTCCGCTTGCGAGTATTTGATGAGCGAGCAGGATTATGTTTTTATAACCGGATGTACATTGGTCAATAAAACGATGCCGCGTTTATTAGAACTTGCAAAACATGCAAAAGTCGTGTTAGTCGGACCCAGCACCATTCTTTCTCCGGTGCTGTTTCAACATGGTGTATACGGGCTTTCCGGACTGATTATACACGATGCCAAAAAATGTGATCAAATTTTGAGACAGGCAAACATGATGTCTTTGTTTGATGTGGGCGAAATGGTAGATCTAGTTCGCCCGTCAAAATAGATGATGAAGGAGAGATACATATGAAAAAACTGCTTGCGCCAATCCTGGCGTGTTTCTTGATATTATCAGCAGCTGGTTGTTCAAAAACGGTTTCGTCAGAAAGCAGTTCGGCTCAGCCGGACACCGTATCGGTCAGTGAGGCATCGCAAAGTGTGGCTTCATCGGAAAACTCCGATGAGCAGGGAACCTATACGTTTACCGATTCTTGTGGACGTGAAGTGGAACTGCCGAAAAATGTTGAAAGGATTGCGCCTTCCGGACCCTTAGCACAAATTGTGCTTTATACTCTTTGCCCGGATAAAATGGTTGGGTGGGCGACAGAGTTTACAGATGCTCAGCAAAAGTACATCGACAGCAAATACGCATCCCTGCCCATATTTGGGAATTTTTATGGAGATACTCTGAATCTAGAGTCTGTAATGTATGCAAAGCCACAGGCTATTTTTGATATTGGCGAGCCAAAGAAAAGCGTGAAAGAGGATATGGATGGTATTCAGGAAAAAACCGGAGTTCCCACTGTGTTTGTTGAAATGAATATGAAGTCCATGGCCACCGCTTATAAAACCCTTGGCGAAATAACCGGTGAAACCGAACAGGCTCAAAAAATAACAGATTATATTGATAAGACCTTGTCTGATACAAAGGCTAAGCTTGAAAGTATTCCGGAAGATCAGCGCCTATCAGTATTCTATGGGCAAGATGAGGGCTTGACGGCAGTTGTAAAAGGCACGGTGCATTCCGATGTCATTGATTATGCAGGTGGAATCAATGTTGCAGATGTGGAAAAAAGCATTCGAGGCGGTGCAAATGAAGTGTCTATGGAACAGCTGCTTCTTTGGAATCCAGATGTTATCCTATTTGCACCCGGCAGCATCTATGATTCTGTATCCGGCAAAGGGGAATGGGGGGAAGTGTCTGCCATCAAGAGCAGTCATTTTTATGAAATTCCCGCTGAGCCATACAACTGGATGGGACGTCCGCCCTCTGTAAACCGTGTTCTGGGAATCAAATGGCTGAGCAATCTGCTATACCCAGAAGTATTCAATTATGATATGGTCAAGGAAACACAAGAATTTTATAAAACATTTTATCATTGCGAAATCACGGAAGAGCAGGTTAAGAACTTATTAAAAAAATCAACTTACAAATAAGTATTATGAATACCGGTTATCCCAAGAAAGCAGGGTAACCGGTATATGCAAATGAGGGGATTACCATGAAAACGAC
>CALLQM010000082.1 GCA_938014855.1 uncultured Clostridia bacterium
GAAATTGAATTGATAAGTTTTACATTTATAACATCGTGATAGTTCAAATCCCCCTATAAAAACAGGTTCGCATCTACAACTACCAGCCCTCACAATGACTGAGTCTGGACGCAATTTGCGTTCGGACTCTATTTTTATGGGACTTAGATGCTTGCATTTGCACGGCATATAATGAGCAAATGACAAAATAAGAAACAAACAGCCGCGGCATTGTAATGCTGCGGCTGTTTTTATACTTTAAAGTTTTTTAATTTTTCAGAACAGAATTTGGACATTTTTCTAAAACACTCCATATATTAAAAGCTTTTATGTCTAACTAGTGATAAACAATTCACTTATTGACTAAAATATTTATATAAAATTTGATTATTATATAATTTTTATATATAATGTATGTATTGTATTTGTGCGTTAGGAAATTAAGTGAAGGGCTTTTTAATTCCAAAAAATGAAAAGGCACATTCGATTTAACTAAAAAAATGGCATGTTGCAGATTTGCAGCGCTGAACGAAAAAATTACATTTTGCCGCATCTAAAACCATGCGCATATGCTAAAATCGGCTTTGATCTCACTTTATTCGTGAGTAGACAAAACATAATAAAATTCACAATTTAAAAATGACGGAGGGATTTTATGGCAAAGCGTTTTTTGGACTGTTATGCTTCGGATTTAAAACAGATGGGGAAAAAGGAACTTTTGGAATCCATTGCAGGAAGTGAGGGAAGAGTCCTCGCCTGCGAAACAATTGGCAGATCAACACCGATGCTGATTGATGTGAGCAACGCTGAATTTGCATGTGCAATGGGCGCGGATATTATTTTGCTGAACATCTTTGATGTTGATAATCCAAACATCCAGGGTCTGCCGAATGTACCGCCTATGGAAACCATTGCGGAACTGAAACGGTTGACAGGGCGCCCAATCGGAATCAATTTGGAACCGGTCGGGCAGAATGAAACTTTGAACCGAAATGATAAAAATCCGTGGTCGTTGACGCAAGGCAGAAAAGCCACACTTGCGAATGCAAAAAAAGCCTGTGATATGGGCGTTGATTTCATTTTGCTGACTGGAAATCCCGGAATTGGTGTGGATAATGCCGCGATATCGGAAACGCTAAAGCTGCTCCACAAAGAACTTGGTGACCGTGTAATTTTGGCGGCTGGAAAGATGCACGCTTCCGGCATCATCGGCGAGGCGGGAGAACAGATTCTAACTGTAAAAGACATCGATGAATTTGTAGATTCCGGTGCTGATATCATCCTGCTTCCTGCTCCCGGAACGGTCAGTGGTATCACAATGGAATATGCAAGATCACTTATCACGCATGCGCATAGTCTTGGTGCATTGACCATTACCTCCATTGGTACGTCACAGGAAGGCGCAGATGTCGCAACGATTAAGCAGATTGCGCTTATGTGCAAAATGGCTGGGACGGATATCCATCATATCGGTGATTCCGGCTATACAGGAATGGCTCTTCCAGAAAATATTTTTGCATATTCTACGGTCATCCGCGGTGTGCGCCATACATATCACCGCATGGCGGCATCTATTATGCGCTAGTTTAAATATTGTTATAAAAGTAAGCCCCCGGATAAGCAGTTCGCTTGTGCGGGGGCTTACTTTTATAGATATTTCGGCATGAAACCGAATCACTCAAATAGAATTGTGAAAACGAAACAATGCTTGAATGTTTGTTTGCTGCCGTGTTAGTATTAATAAGATAAAAATAAAAAGAGAGTGGTAAAATGAAAAAATCATCTCGGTTAACCACAGCGTTTTATCGGAATTTTTTATTGTTCATCATGGTTCCTATCTTTTTGGTAATTATGATTGCGCTTGGTATCATTCGCAACATGATGTTGGAAAGTGCCTATGAAACGATTGAAATGGCGCAGGAAACGACCGCCGCAACAATTGCCAATGAGATAAAAGTGAACAGTTTAAAACTAACCCACTTTTTGCTTACAAATGATCAGCAGGCTTTGGAGTTGGCAGATGGCGTAGCAAATAGTACGGGTCAAGAAAAATATCAGCATACGGTTCGGCTTAGAGAATTGTATAATTTTGTTGTGACACCGTCTTCGGATATTATTGCAATCCATTTTTATACCAAGGATGGACAAACCATTTCTTTAAAAGATGATCTTGCACTTCCGTTAGATATCATTCGTAAATATGATTTTTATTGTGAAGCTTTAGAACATCCGGGAAATACAAGTTATGGGCTGATAAACGCAACATTTACTTATAAAACAATGCAGACAGAACCTGCTCACAGAGCGTTGGCTATCTCATTTTCTCCAAGTGAAAAAACACAGATGGGCAATATTGAGACGGTTTGTTGGTATACCTATTCTTCCATTAATCGAATCATTACCGATTATAGCCGTGATGCTATGCAGGGCGAAATGTATCTAGTAGACGGAGAAGGAAACGTCCTTGTTGCTCCTTTAATTAAGAATCTGCGTTATATTGTACCGCAAGATATCGCGGAGCTTTCCTTGGGACGCCATAAATATTCGATTAACGGTACCAAACGGAATGTAATCATTTCTGAAGTACCCGGAACGGATTGGCGTGTTGTAAATCTTGTGGACAACGGCGTATTGCTTGCTGAATTCAATAAAGTTTCCGCGCTGGTTATGGTAACAAGCTACATTATTTTTGTTCTATTTATTATTTATTCGATTACATTCCTTCGTAGTATTATTCAGCCGGTTAATATGCTGATTGCCGGCATGAAAAGGGTTGAAAGCGGGGATTTAAATACATCCCTAGAACCAATCGGGCAAAGTGAAATACGTGCACTCATGAATTCTTTTAATCGTATGATTCAGCGTACAAAACAGCTGGTAGCTTCCAACAAAGCACAACAGAAACAAAAAATGATTGCAGAAATGCAAGCTCTGCAAAGCCAAATCAACCCGCATTTTTTAGTAAATATGCTTAATTCGATTCGATTTACCGCAATGGTTTCTAGGTTTGATAATATTAAAAATATGGCAGAGGCGCTGATAAAAATACTTTCCGCCAGCTTTAAAGATCCCGGAAGTGTTTATACCATCAAGGACGAACTGGAAACGTTGGAAAGTTATATCTATTTAATGAAAATTCGTTATTCCGAAAATTTTGATGTTCATTGGGATATCGACGAAACTAGTCTTAGCTGCAGTATTCCCAGACTGCTCATCCAGCCGGTGGTAGAAAATGCAATTACACATGGATTCGAAGACAAAGAGGAGCCGGGCGTAATTTCCATTGCAATCAAGCGTCACGATCAAACAATTCAAATTTCTGTTACGGATGACGGCAAGGGAATGGAACCTACACAAGTAAAAGCATTGTTGGAGGGAACTGCGAAAAAATCAAGGAATGGACACGGCATAGGAATCGCCAATGTAAACAGACGCATCAAGCTTAATTATGGGGATGCTTATGGTCTTACGATTGAAAGCAGAGAAGCAGAGGGAAGTACGTTTGTTTTGACCATACCGGTAAAAAAAGAGGAGGATTAAACGATGCTGAATATCCTAATCGTGGACGATGAGACCATTGTACGTACTTCACTTGCAAGTATGATGGATTGGGGAAAAGAGGGCTTTTGCATTTCTTCAACTGCATCAAACGGCAAAGCTGCCCTACAAATTCTTCGCACTCAACCAATTGATGTGTTGTTTACGGATATTAAAATGCCTATTATGGATGGCATTGAATTAATCAAGAAACTGCAGGATTTTAAAAATCCGCCACTTGTCATTGTGCTTAGTGCATATAGTGAATTTAATTTGGTTCGAAAAGCGTTTCGATATGGTGCACATGATTACATATTAAAAAGCGATATAACACCGGCTTATATAAGGGAAATTCTTTGCAGCTTAAGACCGTTGCTTAAACCGGCAGGAGCAAAGCCAACGAATCAGCAAGCTTGTTCAAAAGAGAATATTCTTCGTAGTATGGCGTTGGGAAATATGGAAAAGGCGCATTTGATTTTACCAAATCAATTTTGCCTTGCATGCATAGAAATCGATCATTTTAAGAAGGAAAGTCTGCGATTTGGAAGGGAATTAGACTCGGCACTTATACAGCCTCTTTTGGAATTTGCTGTGCAGGTACCGCGTGTTGCTGCAAAATGCGTGATAACGCCAATTTCATATTCTCGATTTTTACTGTTATTCTTGAGCGCTGATGCGATGAAACAAGCAGATTCGATTTGCATGCAGGTTCAAAAGGTCTGGAAGGACTATATGAATCTGTTTGTTACGGTGGGAATCAGTGATATCGGACATGATACCGATGATTTTTATACTTTACTTCAGGAGTGCTGTGACAATATAACCTTAAAGTATATTTTTGGTGCAGGCGGTATTTATACACCGACCGAAAATCAGATCTTTGATGTAAAAAAAGCACTGATGCACAAAGATGAACTACTTCCATTGTTGGAAGGAATTCGGAGTATGAATGCGCAGTTACTGATTGATTCTCAACAAGGTTTCATGATTAAATTGTACCAAGGAACTTTGGATGAAGCAAAAACAATGGCGTTAGAAATTGTATATAATTTGCAATTACAGTTATTGGATGCAG
>CALLQM010000083.1 GCA_938014855.1 uncultured Clostridia bacterium
ATGAACGGGGAACGTTGGGAAAAAACTGATTTAACAGGAAGTATCGCACTGGTAATCGGTTCCGAAGGATTTGGCATTTCACGCCTTGTCCGCGAAAATTGCGACGTCATCCTTTCTCTGCCCATGTGCGGTCAGATCAATTCCCTGAACGCTTCGGTTGCGGCAGGAATCCTTATGTATGAGGTAGTCCGCCAGCGTACCAAATGACAAAAGCAATGATTGATTATTTGAGGAGTGAATGCATCCATGCCGCAGGACTATAATGTTGACGACATTCTTGATGAGATCCGCAGGAAAAAAAGCCGGGCGAAACCGTCTTCAAATGCGCCTGAGCGCAATACATATGGATATGAAAAGAATCCTGATCGTTCTTTTCGTTCACAGCGGACGGCACAGCCGGTGCAGGATCCACAAACATCCCAATATCAAAATAATCGCATGCCCGCTTCACCTATGCATGCGCAGTCCAAATCACGTTCGAGCGGTTTTCAGCGGCCGGCAGACCCGGATGATCCTATGGGGTTTGGCAATATCCAACCGCTCGGAACGCGACGGCGCCGCTCAACGGGAGCACAGCAGCGAAGCCATATGGGGCCTTCCCCGAGATATGCCCCGCCACAAAATTCTGTTACATATACACAGCCGGAAAATCCAGTACCGCCGCGCCCACCCGAACGGCGCTTTGAATTCGATCCGGGCCAAGATGTAGAAAACGTGCCCTATCAACAAGAGAGCACGCCGTTCTCATTTGACACATCTGAAGATGCACAGCCGTTTGTTTTTCCGGACATCCCGACGGAACCTGCCAACCCACAGCCGGTTTATGGTCCTGAGGTTATGCCTTTTGAACAAACCGGAACCGCCGCTATGCCTGCACAAAATCGGTTTGACTCCAGCGCACCGCCCGAGCAGGAAGGATTTCAGTTCCATTTATCTCCTGAGGATCTGCCAACGATTGATGATTTCAGTGAAAATACCGTTTCATCGCAAAACCCCAATTTAGCATTTCATGAACAGCCCCAGCCGGAGCCTGCTTATGCACAGGGGGACGGTTTTCTTGGGAACAGTTTTGCAGCTCGGGAAACATTAGATCAGGATATGTATTTGGATGACCTGTATACTTCTCCGGAAGATCAAGAGGATGCGGAAAAAGAAATCCGCTCGATTCGGATTGGATCGGGAATTAAAGTTACGCTGACCGGTATTTTAGCCATTCTTTCCATTTACCTTGCATTTTCCCTGCATCCATTGGCATTTGCAGAAAAACTGGGTGTTCCCAATGGACTGCTGTTTTTGCCGCCATTTATGCTGCCTGAACAAGATATGCGCATCTTTTTGATCGTAAATTTGGCGGTGTGTGTGCTTGCTGGAATCTTTTGCAGTGATCTTATATCGCGCGGAATCACATCGCTTTGCTGTATGCGGGCAAATAGCGATTCGCCCGCCGCACTCGCCTTTTTAGGTGTTTTGATCCAAGGAATTCTCCTTGTCATCTTCCCCGATACCATTACGCAGAATCCGTCCATTAGTCTTTATTTTCCGGTTGCTGTGCTGATTCTTTGGTTTAGTGCCTATGGTCATCGCATGCAGGCAGTGCGAATCGAACGAAACTTTACCTGTATGACGTCTGAAAAACCGAAATATTCACTTTCACAAATCCAAAACCGCGAATTTGCACGGGAATTTTCCAGAGGATTGGGACCGGATGTAGACCAGGTCGCTTACAGCGCTCAAAGCAGTTTTTTCAGCGGTTTTGACACGCAAAGCCATTCTTCGGATTACAGCAATAATTTCAGCCGCCTTGTTTCGCCAATCTGCTTTATTGGTGCAATTCTAGTAGGTGTTTTGACCTACCTGCTCGCAAAGGATCCCGTAACCGCAGTGACCGCATCCACCGCAATCTTATGCATATGTGCTCCATTTTCCAGCACGATCATTCCGAATGTGATGTTATCAAAAATGTCCAAACGTTTGACAAAACAGGATGCGGTTCTCACCGGATACGATGCGGCGGAAGAATTGTCCGAAACAGGTGCAGTCATCATCAGCGATAAAGATTTATTTCCGGAAGAAAACGTGATGCTTCACGGTATGAAAGTATTTGCTGAAAAACGCATCGATGAAGCAATTCTCGACGCCGCCAGTGTAATTCTTTCCTGCAACGGAGTCCTTTCCGGAGTCTTTTTAAACATGATCGGCGGCAACCGCCATATGCTTAAACAGGTGGACAACCTTACGTATGAAGACAGCATGGGCATTTCTGCTTGGGTGGACGGCAAACGTGTGCTCATCGGAAACAGTCAGCTCATGCACTATCATCAAATCGAATGCCCTTCCCGGGATTTTGAAAGCCGCTATGTGCGGGACGGACGCCAGATTCTATATCTTGCAAATTCCGGTGAACTGACCGCAATGTTCGTAGTAAGCTATAATGCAGACCCCGATACAGCCGAAATCCTGAACGATTTGGAGCGTCACGGTGTTTTTGCATCGGTCTATACCAATGACCCCAATATTACAAGCGAACTGATTTCGATGGCATACGGCGTCAAAAAATCGAGTGTGCGTATTCTGCCCGCCAACATTCATTCTGAATATAAAGAATTGGTCAGACCAAAAGAACGCATCCCTGCAAAAGGAATCCATGCAGGCGGACTATCCGACATTCAAATGCTCATCAAGTCAGCCTGTGCTGTGCGGCGCTCCGTTTCAAGAAGCACCATCGTTCAGCTAATCGGCATTATTGTCGGGTATGGTCTCATTGCATTTATGGCATTCAGCGGTTCCCTTTCGTCTGCGCCTTTTCAAACTTTGATTTTGTATCATCTTAGCTGGCTTATCATCAGCTGGATTGCTTCACGTATTGTGAAATGGTAATTTATAAAAAGGACCTGCCAATGGCAGGTCCTTTTTATGCTTTCGGCGCTCCAATCTTCGACAAACACTGCTTATATTCTATTATTTTTTCCAAAATCGTAAAAGCATTGTATAAAAAAAGTCCATAATTTGTATGATTTGCATAGGATTTTGCTTATTATTTTTGCACCGAAACCCCCTACATTCCCTTGCCTAAAAAATAAATCAACTGTATAATATCAATATAATGTTATTTATACATTTGGGGGGTTCTATCTAATTTTACTAATGCAGTCTTGAATTTTGAGACAAGCAGATAAAAGGAGTGTATGTTCATGAGACAATACTTGGCGGGGAAAATCAGAAATGTTGCCATTGCCGGACACGGCAGCAGTGGTAAGACTTCACTTGCTGAAGCACTGCTGTTTAAAGCCGGCGCATCCGATCGTTTGGGAAAAATTTCGGACGGCAACACCATTTGTGACTTTGATCCTGAGGAGATCAAAAGAAAGGTATCTGTCTCAAGTGCAGTTGCGCCTTTTTCATGGGGCAGTGTAAAAATTAATCTGATCGATACCCCGGGACTATTTGATTTCGCCGGTGGATTTTATGAGGGTGTCCGCGCAGCAGAAAATGTGCTTATCTGCGTTTCTGCACGTTCGGGCGTGACCGTAGGTGCACAAAAAGCATACAAACTGGCGGACAAAATGAATCGGTCCAAATTGTTCTTTATTAATAAAATGGATGCTGAAAATGCAGATTTTTATAAAGTCCTGGAAGAGCTTAAAAGTCATTTCGGTCCTTCTATCTGCCCGATCGTTGTACCGTTTGTACAAAATCATGAGGTTCAGTGTTATATCAATCTTGTAGACAACAAAGCCTACAAATATAACGAAAAAGGCGAACCTGCCGAGGTTCCCATTCCGGACACCGGACATCGTTTGGAAGGGCTGATGGGCGCAATATCCGAGGCAATTGCCGAAACAGATGAAACTCTATTTGAAAAATTCTTCTCGGGCGAAAAATTTACCCGTGATGAAATCATCAAGGGAATCCACACCGGTGTGCATAACGGTTCCATTACACCTGTACTCTGCGGTTCTGCGCAGACTTTAGAAGGCATCGACATGCTGTTGGATTCGCTGGTAGACCATCTGCCTTCCGCTTGGGAGGCCGGCGCAGAAATGGCGGTTGACCAAAATGGCGATCCGGTTGAGATTGCCTGCACCGATGAAGCGCCGCTGGCCGCTTATATCTTTAAAACGATTGCAGACCCGTTTGTTGGAAAGCTGTCTTATTTTAAAGTCGTTTCGGGAAAATTATCTTCCGAATTTACACCCATCAATTCCCGTACGGGAGAGCCCGAGCGCCTTGGCAAGCTCATTTATACGACCGGTAAAAAGCAGGAAGAAACTGCATTCATCACCGCGGGTGATATTGGTGCTATCACAAAGCTTTCTTCCTCAATCACAGGCGATACATTATGTGACCCGAAACATGTGGTTTCGTTCGAGCGGATGGAATTCCCTGCTCCTTGTCTGTCAATGGCAGTTAAAGTAAAGAAAAAAGGCGACGACGGCAAAGTTGCAATGGGAATGACGCGCTTGATGGAAGAGGATCCGACCATCTTGTTCCAGCAAAACAACGAAACGCATCAGCAAATTATTTCCGGTTTGGGTGAACAGCATATTGATGTTATCGTATCGAAATTAAAATCCAAATTTGGAGTGGACATTGGCTTAACCAAAGCGCGTGTGCCATATCGTGAAACCATCCAAAAATCAGTCAAAGTACAGGGCAAACACAAAAAACAATCGGGTGGTCATGGACAGTATGGCGATGTCTGGATCGAATTTTCGCCTTATGACGGCGAAGAACTGCTGTTTGAAGAAAAAGTATTCGGTGGTGCAGTTCCGAAAAACTACTTCCCTGCTGTTGAAAAAGGATTGCAGGAATGTGTCAAGCGCGGCGTTCTTGCAGGATACCCCGTGGTTGGGCTGAAAGCAGTACTCGTGGACGGCTCTTATCATCCGGTGGATTCTTCGGAAATGGCATTTAAAACCGCCGCATCCATCGCTTATAAAAACGCAATGCCGCAGGCATCACCGGCTTTGTTGGAACCCATCGGACATTTGAAAGTTTCTGTTCCCGATTCCAATACCGGTGATATGATTAGTGAGCTGAACAAACGGCGTGGACGTATTTTGGGCATGAATCCGGGCGAAGAAGGCCTGCAGACAATCGAAGGTGTCGTTCCAATAAGTGAAATGAGCGATTTCTCAACCATCCTTCGTTCCACTACGCAGGACGCGGAACCTTTACACTAGAATTTGAGCGATATGAATTACTTCCCAGTCATTTGGAAGAAGCCGTTATTGAAGATGCGAAAAAGATGATGGAGGAAGAAAACTAAACAAGTATAAAAGGGCACTGCCAAATGGCAGTGCCTTTTTTTGTTCACCTTAAATGCCCTTTTCCAGTAAAATGCTGATAACGGTAATATCATCCTCATGACCATCACTGCGTCTGCGTTTCGCTTCCATTGCAATCTGTTCGCTGA